>CBDTYI010000275.1:0-4139 GCA_965364565.1 uncultured Gammaproteobacteria bacterium
ATACGCAGCGCGCGTTGCCCGCCCCGCGCGACACAGGCGGCGTGATAGACCATGTCCGGTACGGTAACCGCCAGGGTCGATTCGTGCCCCTGAATCACCATACCCAGGGAATCACCCACCAGTAACACGTCCACGCCGGCCGTTTCGAGAAGCCGGGTAAAACTGGCGTCATAGCTGGTCACACAGACGATCTTTTCACCCCGCTGCTTCATGCGCAGAAGGGTCGCGCAACTCACCGGTGCAGTATCAGACATGCTTTTCCCCTGCTCGCGGCACCTGCAAGGCATCCGGCATCGGATTGAAAAAATGCCGCCCGCTCTTGACCAGAGAAATCTGTTCCAGAAGAGCCTGATAGTCGGATTCGTTCGCGACCAGGTTAATCTCGGCTGCATTGACGATCAGCAGCGGCGCTTCGTCGTAGAAGTGAAAAAACTGCGTATAGGCATCGCACAAGGACTTGAGGTAGTTCGGCTCCATGCCCCGTTCATAAGCGATCCCGCGTTTATTGATACGCTTTATCAGCACGTCCACCGGCGCCTGCAGATAGATCACCAGATCGGGTTTCGGCACATCGATAGTCAGATGCGAATACACCTGGTCGTACAGCTTGTACTCCTCGTTATCGAGTGTGAGCCGCGCAAACAGGCGGTCCTTGTCCATGAGGAAATCCGCGACGCGTACCGGTTCGAACATGTCACCCTGGCGCAGCTCCTGCATTTGCTGAGCACGCTGCAACAGGAAGAACAGCTGGGTCTGCAGCGCTACCGCGCGTGGGTTACGGTAGAAGCGTTGGAGAAACGGATTGTCGGCCGCCCCCTCGAGCATGAGTTCGCTGCCGAATGTTGCGGCCAGTCTGCGGGCCAGACTGGTTTTGCCGACACCAATCGGACCCTCAACGACAATGAAACCGGGGTTCTGCACGCGTCTTTACCGCCTCTAGACAACCGACCGTGCCGCCGCATTCAAACGCACCAGGCGCCCCTTTGGACACGCGCTCAGCAGGTCCTGCACACTGCCCCGGCCGGGAATTTCGAGCTGGCTGTCGAGTTCGGCAAGCGGGTAAAGAACAAAGCTGCGCTCGGCGATACCCGGATGCGGAACCTGCAGACGCGGGCCGGCGATCTGCTGCTCGCCGTACAACAGGATGTCCAGATCGAGAGTTCTGGCGCCCCAGTGGCGGGTGCGCTGACGCCCATGCCTGCGCTCAATCGCCTGCAGGCCGTCCAACAGCGCTTCTGGCGCCAGCGCGGTGCGCAGGCGCACCACGGCATTCACATAGTCGGGCTGGTCCTGCGGCCCCATGGGTTCGCTTTCATACAGCGAAGAGCACGCCTCCACTTCCGTGCCAGGTAAGTCCGCGAGCTCGTTCATACCCGCCGCCACCTGTACACGGGGACCGTCAAGATTGCTGCCGAGCCCGACATAGACCACAGTACCAGCCACACTAGCCACCGGATTTGGCCGCCGACCTGCGTCTTCTCGGCCGACGACGGCGCTTTGCGGGCGTCCCCGTCTCTGCCAGGGTGGCCCGGTCATCGGGATTCAGCGCCTGAAACTGGGTCCACCAATCGACCAGCTCCTTGGGCGCCTCACCGACTTCGCTGCGCAGCAGTAGAAAATCATACGCGGCGCGGAAACGCGGATGTTCCAGCATACGATACGGGGCCCGACCGCGGCGACGCTCCAGGCGGGGCTGCAACATCCAGATCTCGCGCATGGGCAGACTGAACCGCTTCGGCAGCGACGTGAAGCCCTGCTGCTCACTGGTAACCTGGTTGCCGGCGATCTGTGCCGCTTCCAGCCCGCTGGCGCCCTGCTGTTGCAGTTCCTGCATGCGCAGACGCACCGGTTCCCACAATAACGCGGCATACAGAAACGCCGGGGTTACCGGTTTATCCTCGGCCAGGCGCGTATCGGTATTTTCCAGCGCGCGGGCAACGAAGGTGATCGGGAATCCCTGTTCCTCGTGGCTCAACACCTCATCGGTCAGCGGGAACAGATAGCGAAACAGGTCATAGTGACGCAGCAGTTCGAAGCCGGTCACCGCACAGCCGCCCAGGAACAGCTTCGTCACCTCTTCGAACAGGCGCGCCGCTGGAATATCGGCCAGCAGGTGCCCGAGTTCCTGAAGCGGCGCTTCACTGTCGGGATGAATGCGAAATCCCAACTTGGCCGCAAAACGCACCGCGCGCAGCATACGCACCGGATCTTCACGGTAGCGCCGTCCGGGATCACCAATCAAACGCAGCGTGCCGGTTTTGAGGTCTTCGAGACCGCCGACATAGTCGACCACAGAGAAATCCCTGATATCGTAGTACAACGCGTTGACAGTGAAATCACGCCGCCAGGCATCTTCCTCCAGCGTCCCGAACACGTTGTCGCGCAATATGCGTCCCTCGTCGGTATGCGCCACGTCAATGGTTTCCTCCGCTTCGGCAGCCGAAGCGGCCCGAAACGTGGCCACCTCGATCACTTCCCGCCCGAAGCGCACGTGCGCGAGACGAAAGCGCCGCCCGATCAGGCGGCAATTCCTGAACAGGTCCTTGATCTGCTCCGGGCGCGCATCCGTCCCGACATCGAAATCCTTGGGCTCGCGGCCGAGCAACAGGTCGCGCACGCCGCCTCCGACCAGGTAGCTCTGGTAGCCCGCGTCCTTGAGCCGGTACAGCACTTTCAGCGCGCTGGAACTGATGTTGGCGCGCGAAATTGTGTGCTCGGACCGGGGGATAGTGACGGGCTGCAGCGCAGCAGGGTCGATATCGCCTTGATTGATCACTCTATTTTCGCTTGTCCCTTGATGGCAGGTGGGTATAATATCACCGCACTGAGTTCCATTCAGTGTTCTTGTCGCTCCCTTCGTCTAGCGGTTAGGACGCCGGCCTCTCACGCCGGTAACAGGGGTTCGATTCCCCTAGGGAGCGCCATTTCAATGCAGACCGTTACCCGGAGCCTGTTCAGATACTTATATCCGACCAGCCTGGCTGCCACAACGGTTGCGGGGCGACGCGACCCGGCCAGAATCCTGTTTCCACACGCCGGCACAACGCGTCGTCACCGGAACTGCCCACGCAGAAATGCGTAGAACCTTTCTCTTGATGGTCGATCGGGGGGCCAGGCAAAGCGCGGACCCTGCGAGGAATGCAGTTTGCACGCAGTGAACGAGCACCGCAGCGGGGCCCGCAACAGCGCATGGGAGGTCGCAAAGCATTTCGAGATAGGTTCCAGCCCGGCCGGAAATGCTGGCTGGTCTGTCCCTGACAGCGGCGGCAATCGTTGCGCAAGCCAGCGAGCATGCGCCTTGCGCTCCAACAGAAAGCGCAGCAAACGACTGGCGCGATCAGAACGAAGCGCAGACCGCGCCACAGGTCGGCGCCGGCGAGCTGCTGTTTCCTGCCAGCCCAGCGGACCGCGCGGTGCCTCTTTCAGACAATCGGATTACCATGCGCGATCCGTGCGCCGGCACAAATCAGCACATGCGTGTGATCGGCAGCGCACTGGACTGAGTTCCGATACCCACGGCCAGACTACGGGGATACAACAGCTGCTTTGGGCCGGACTGCGCGCACTCCGTCGCGCTCGAACCGGACCCCGGCTCAGCAGTGTCTGCACGGGTTGCCACCAGGTAGTCGGTGGGCTGATTCCCGAACACGCGTCCATAAGCACCGTCGGCGGCACCGGACAGCACGGCAAACGCATTCAGGCCGAGCACCACCACGACAGTCACCATGGCGATGCCAAGTCGCTTCCCACTATTGTGCATGACACACCCTCCCCCCGCCGTGTGGCGTGCGCTGACTCTAGGCCGGACAGATGACACTTGCATGACATTATCCGACCGATTCAGTCAGCAATCGCTGTGCCAGCGTATCAAGAGACGCTAAGCCATTGATTTATAAATACTGGATAGATTTCAAGCAAGGACGGCAGGGGAGAAACTGCACTACAAGTGTATCCGGCCGGCGGCAGCCGCACCCGGATGAGGCACGCGGCTGCGCCGCCATCAGCCGGTCAGGTGTGCTGCGCCCGGACGCCGCAAAACGCCAGGATCACAGCCTGCCGCGGGACCGCGGACATTGGCATGACAGCGCTCACGGACATTTCCGCACAACCGCGGCGGGGCAACCCCACAGGGCCCGTTG
>CBDTYI010000276.1:0-4132 GCA_965364565.1 uncultured Gammaproteobacteria bacterium
CGCTGGTCCGCCAGGTGCTCTCGCGATACTGCGCCGTTGCCCCCCGGGATTGGCGTTTCTCGCGCTCAGAACACGGGAAACCGGAAATCTGCAACCCAGAGGGGGCGCGGCTACGTTTCAATCTCACCCACACCGCCGGTTTGGCAGCTTGCGTCGTTAACCTTTCCGGAGAATGTGGAATTGACGCTGAGAAGATCATCGGTCGACGCGATCCCCTGGGCGTCGCCCAACGTATGTTCTCACCGGCGGAATACCTCGAGCAGAAACACCTATCGGGACGGGCGCAACTCGAGTATTTCTTCCAGCACTGGACGCTGCGCGAAGCGTACGTGAAAGCCCGAGGGATTGGCATCCATTTTCCGACCCGCAAGCTGTTCTTTCGCGTCGACACGGAGAACAGCGTATGTGTCGAGTTCACCCCCGATATCGACGATCAGAATCAGAACTGGCAGTTACAACTGCTGCGTCCAACTCCACAGCATATTGCCGCAGTCGCGATTGCACATTGCGGTCAGCAGCGCAAGACCATTATTGCAAAGCCGTTTGAGTTTCCCAACTGATGCCAGAGGTCGCCGGGCGGTAACACCCGGGTCGGCGCCCCAAAATTCGAATGGACGTTACAGGTAATTGAACAGATTCAGATTCTGTACACGCACGAACGCCTGTTGCGCTGCCTGCAATGTCACGCCGCGCGCCGACGGTCGCCCGGAAACCCAGCAGGTGGGTCATGGCACTGTCCAGCTGGTCGAGGCTGGTGGGATCGGGCGCATCAGCCTCGAGATCCGATGCCAGCTCGTACAGCGTGGTGAACAAACTCTCGGTACCACCCGAAGTCGCCGGAATATCCACAAATACTGCCTGTCCCGAATCTCCATCCGCAACCTGACGGGCGGGTCCCACCTGGATACTGCGCTGGCCCTGATCACCCGCATAACTGAAATTTCCAGCGCCGTCATGGCTGAAGGGTGTTGTCAGCCCCTGAAAGCCGGCAAACAGGTATTCGCCGTTTTCCCCTTTACGGTTCGCAAGACCCAGAACTTCATCGAGGATCTGGCGGACTTCCTTGGCAATGGCAACGCGCTCGTCTCCCGCATTGGTGTCGTTGAGCCCCTGAACCGTTAGTTCCCGCGCGCGCTGCAAGGCATCGCCAATCGAACCCAGCGCCGTGTCCTCCAGCTCGAGGCGGGCCTGGACCCGCTGAATATTGCGCTGGTATTGCTCGGTAATCTGAAGCGATTCGGACAAGCCGATCAACTGCGCCGAGCCGATGGGGTCGTCGGACGGATTGACTATGCGCCGGCCACTCGATAACTGCTGCTGGGTTCGCAACAGGCTGGTCTGTTGCTCAAGAATAGCAGTCACGCCCTGGCGAAACATCTGCAAAGTACCGATGCGCATCGTTATCTCCTCACCGCGCTGAGCAGCGTCTGGAAGGTGGAATCCGCAACCGAAATGACCTGAGCTATTGCCTGGTAGGCCTGCTGAAAACGCAACAGGTTCGCCGCCTCCTCATCGAGGTTGACGCCGGAAACCGCGTCACGCGATTCCTGCGCCTGGGCCAGCAGCGCCCCCTGGGCATCCGCGTTAATCTGGGCCGAGCGCGTCTGAGTGCCAAGCTCACCTACCAGCTGCCCATATGCGCCCTGAAAAGTTGTGGTTGCATTCTCCATGGTCTGCGCAACCTGCAGATTGGCCAGCAGCAACGCGTTACTGTTGTCGCCGGGCGCAGGACTCGGGGCGAACGCGGCTGCCGCAATTTCGCGGGGATTACCAATAAGCGTCGACACCTCGGCACCGGCCGTTCGTGTAGGTCGAATCAGGAAGCGGTCGCCTGCTGCAGCACTGCCGGCAATGTCGATCTGCAGACCATCGGCGAAGAACGGACCGCTGCCTGTCATGCTGACCGGTTGCCCGTCACTGACGCGGCTCAATGCCCATGCAGCACCGTCGAACTGAAGCAGATAATCGTCGGTAGACAGATCATCGATATTCGCGCCATCGAAACTCGCACCGACGCTGGCGGCACCGGTGTTGTTCAGGTTAGCGGCGACCTGCGGAGCAGCCACGGAGAAGAAATCGCTTCCCGCCGCACCGTCCAGGTCCATGCCGAGATTGTGCTGCCGGTTGAACTCGGTGGCCACGGTCACGGCGATGCGGCCCAGGCCGTTCTGCGCGGAGTTCAGCATGCGATCGCGAAACTCCAGCGTGGCGCCGAGCTGCCCACCCGTCAGATTATTCGTGATGACAGTTGAGATTCCTGCTCCGACGACAGCGATGTCGAGATGCCGGTTGTCGAAATCGTTCGACACCGTTCTCAGCTCGGATGCCAGAAAGCCGGTGACCAGCGACTGTCCGGAGCCAACAAATACGTTGGTGGCGCCATTGTCCTGTTCTATCGTGCGTACCGAAACGAGTTCCGATAAACGGTTGATCAGATTGTCGCGCTCGTCCAGGAGGTCATTGGGCGCCGCCCCGCTGCCCTGACTCGTGGCATCTACAATATTGCGGTTAGCCTCGGCGATGGCTGTGCTCAGATTGTTGATTTCGGCAACCATGTTGGACAGGTTACCGTTTATCTCATCACGCATTGAATCGAGCTGGGAATCGAGGTTATGAAACCGCGCGATCAGCGACTCGCCTTCGGCCAGCAGCACCTGGCGCACCGGGATTGACGAGGGGTCGTCAGCAAGCGCCTGTACCGCGTTGAAAAAGGCCTCCAATCCGTTACCGAGCCCCGCCTGGTCGTCCCCCAGCAGATTGGAGACGCGCCCGGAAAGCAGCGCGAGAGTTTCATACTGGGAACTGGAACTGGTGGTATTACGCAAGCGCTCGGTCACGAACTCGTCGAACACCCGTTCGATGCTCTCGACCTGAACACCGTTGCCGATGAAACCCTGACCGGTAAAGCTCGGTGGACGAGTGCCTAGTTCGATGCGTTGGCGGGTATAGCCGTCCGTATTCGCATTACTGATATTGTGGCCGGTTACCGAAATCGCACGCTGAAACGCCTGCAGGCCCGATGCCGCGGTACCCAGTAAACCTACTGCCATGATCGTCTACCCATAATGCCCGACTCAGCGATAGCGGATGCTTGCACGGTGAAACCTCGCGTCAGATTAGCGGCTGAGTTCCGGATTCCTTGATGTCGGCAACCGCTCTGCGCAGCGAGTCTCCGCTTAGTATCTGATTGATTTTTCGTGCATATTCCGGGTCCGTGGCGTAACCCGCCGCGGCCAGCGCCTGGGCAAAACCCGCAGCGTCGCCAGCCTTGTTCAGAGCCTCCCGATAGCGCGGGTTGGACTGCAAGAAGTCCGCGTAGTCGGCAAGGCCCTCGGCAAGGGATGCATAGGCACGAAAAGTTGCGCGTTCCTTGCGCATCAAACCATCCCTGAACTCGATGGTCTCACTCGTCACACGGTCCCCGGTCCAGCGTGCATCCGCCTTGATGCCGAACAGGTTGAAGCTGCTGTGTCCATCGGGGCGCGTCATTACGTGTTTTCCCCAGCCGGTTTCCAACGCGGCCTGCGCGATCAGCGCCTCTGGTGCGATTTTCAGGCTACGTGCTGTACGCTCGGCATGCGGCCATAGTTGTGTTACAAACGCCTGCGGTGAATCTGCACTCCAGCCGGTATTCGCTGCGGGTGCGGCGCTGGTGTGCACCGCCGCCCGAACACCGGCTGCCGGGCGCACCAGCGCCTGGAACGTTGGACTCTGCGGCACCGCATCCGCTTGAGCCCCCCCATTTTCCGCACCCGCTCTGCTCAACTGCCGAACCATCATTTCCGCCAGACCCAGGCCCTGCCGCTTGCTGAGGTCAATGGAAATCTGCTTGTCGAACATCGCCTGATAGGTTTTAGTGTGCTCGCTGTCAAGCAGTCCCTCTCCCAGCCCGGCGTCACGCATACTCTTCAGCATCATCTGAATGAACAGCGCTTCAAACTGCCCCGCAACCTCGCGCAACGTGTCTTCGCTGTTGTTTCTGGCGCGGGAACGCAGTTCGGACAATCCCTGAAAGTCCGTGTAAACATCGTTGCCTGCAATCGGGCTGCTCATAGGTACGCTCTGCGAGCCCTGTTCAGATGACCATAAGCTCGGCACGCAGTGCGCCGGCCTGCTTGAGCGCCTGAAGAAT
>CBDTYI010000277.1:0-4121 GCA_965364565.1 uncultured Gammaproteobacteria bacterium
TTCACAAAAATACCGGCGCAAGAATCGGTGCACAGCCGCATCGATCGGCGCGCTTCATTGCGGAACGGCCGGGATGAGCAGGCCTGCCCGGGCTGGTGGTGAACGGTGGCCGGGTGCTGCATCGTGTCCGGTGGGCAGCTCTGGCTCTGGCCGGAGAGGTGATACTGCGACCGAAGGAGCGTCGCTGTCCGGTGCGGACCGGGGCTTATATGGGTCTGGGGGATGGCGCCGTCGCGAAGAATTGAAGGGGCGGGCGCGAAGCCCGCCCCGTATGGGTAAGTATGGTCAATCGCTCAGGAGCGCGTAGTCGGAGCTGGTCGTGCCATCCGACCACAGATACCCGTCCGACCAGAGATAGCCGTCACTCCAGAGGTAGCCGTCCGACCACAGATAACCGTCACTCCAGAGATAGCCGTCCGACCACAGATAACCGTCACTCCAGAGATAACCATCGGACCAAAGGTAGCCGTCGCTCCACAGATAGCCGTCGGCGTCGACGCCGCCATCCGACCACAGATACCCGTCGGACCACAGGTAGCCGAGCGCCCACTGCTGGTGCCCCCACAGCAGGGCGGTTTCCTCGAAGCCCAGCTTGCCATTGACCTCGTCACGCACCACGCGGGGTGAAGGGGCCTGGTCTGCGCTACGGGTCTCGTCCAGGGCCGCCTGGATGTCGAGCAGGCCGGCACCGGTGGCGAACACGTCGGAGAAGTCGACTTTGGTGGCGGTGCGCATCAACCGTGCCTTGATGGTGTCCGGCGTCAGGCTCGGATCTTTTTCCAGCATCAGGGCGACAGCACCGGTGACCACGGCTGCGGCCATGCTGGTGCCGGATAGCTGATAGTAGTCCGCATTCCTGGCGCCCGGGACCTGGATCAGGCGCTCGGGATAGTTGGTCTCCAGGTAGGAACGGTCTGCCTGCGCGGCGATGACCCGGTTGCCGTGCGTGATCAGGTCAGGTTTGACGAAGCGGTCGATGCGGGTCGGGCCGCGCGAGGAAAAAGTCGATACGACCTTGCGCGAGTTGCCCGGGCTGGTGACGGTGCCGTAGCCGTCGCGTCCCGCGTTACCCGCCGAGCACACCACCACCACACCCGAGTCCCACAGTGCTTCCACCGCCTGCACCAGGGGATCGAGTACGGCCGGTTCATGAACCGGGTGCCCGAGCGACATGTTCACCACTTTGATGTGCCAGAAGTCCTGGTTCATCCGGATAATGTCGTCGATACCGGCGATTACATCCGAGGTAAGACCCTGGCCGACTTCGTCCAGGACTCGCACGGTAATGACCTGGGCGTCGGGCGCAACGCCGCGATACATTGCGCTGGAACTCTTGCCGGTACCGCCGACGATGGTCGCCACGTGGTTGCCGTGGCCGTTCTCGTCGTCGGTTTTCTTGCCAACCAGGGATACCCTGAGCAGCGGACTCAGGTCCGAATGGTTCTTGAAACCCGTATCCACCACCGCCACCTTGACGCCGGCGCCGGTGTAGGGGACCGCATCCAAACCCGCCACGCCGTCGGTCACCGAGGAGGGCAGGCTGGCGACAATCGCCGTGGATGCGCCGGTAACCGTATACAGGCCGTCGTCGAGCGTAGACATCACCGCGCCGCTGACCGGCTCGTCGAGGCTGATGCGCTCCACGTTTGGGTTGTTCTCGAGTGCCCTGGCCGCATGAGCAGGTACCCTGATGGCGTGGCCACGGATTGACTTGAACTCGTGGCGAAAACTGCCGCCGTTGCTCTTGACCTTGGCCTTGTCTGCCGCCGCCGGTCGCTCGCGGTAAGTCACAATGAGATCGACCATTGCGTGCGGATGCTTGTCCAGTGCCTCCTGGGCGCGGGCACTCATGCGTTCCTGCGCAGTGGCGAGGAAAGAGGCCGGCACCAGGAGTGCCACGAGCAGCCAGCTGAGAGTTTTGCGCGAGGTCGGCTTATGCATAGTTACACCTTGTGTTTTTTTCCGCGTGCGAATCGGGCAGTGTTGTCTTGCCCTTGCTGGAGCAACGGCCGTGCCGTTGTTGCCCAACCCTGCTGCGCCACCCGATTTTCGGCTGCTGGCGCAGGCGGAAAACATCACTGCTATCAGGGTGCTATGCGCTGTACGCGGATGTCTCGGCTGGATCGCCGGGGGGTCGGAGCGCGTGCAGAGGGGCAGGAAAAAAGTGAGATGTCGATCACATTTTCGGCTGATTCACCGAAATTCCGGTGCCAGGCACCGGAATTATCCCGCGTTCACACTCCATGCCAGCAGACTGCCGGTCGAGGATTCGGTCTCGGCTCGTCAGGGCTGTGCGCTGGTTGTCGGGGGCGGGGTCTCGCTGTGCCGGGCTGCGTGCTCGAAGAAGGGCAGGTATTCCAGCCAGTCCTCGACTGGCCCGAATTTTGAGAAAACAACGATGCCGTTGCGATCCAGGACATAGCTGCTGGGAAATACCCGCGCGATGTTGCGGTCCTCGATTCGCTCGCCGTCGCCCAGTGTCAGGGCGGTGTCATCGCTGCCGGTGCTGCCTGAATCATACAGCGGCAGACCGGTAAACTGATTGTCTTCGGCCCACTTAAGTGCCTCTGCGAAAGGCTCCCTGACCTGGAGCAGGATCATGACGACCTGATCGGCAAGTCTGGCCTCGAATTGTTCCTGCAGCTTTTGCAGCGAGGGGAGTTCGCGCAGGCAGGGTGGGCACCAGGAGCCCCAGAAGTGCACGAATACGATCTTGCCACGCAAGCCGGCGAGCGAGCGGCTGGCGCCCGAGCCATCCTCGTAGGCGATGTCGAAGAAGCGTTCGCCGACGCTTGCGCCGGTGAGCGCCGCTGCCGCGTCTGCGCTGCGCGGGTAGGGGCCCCACAATGTCGGCCATTTCTCGGCGTCGAACACGATCGCGTCATCCGCCGCATACAGCACACACTTCTGCCGGGTGGTGGCCTGGCAGTTATACAGGGCGCGCGCGTCGGCCGCTTCCGGCGAGGGCAGTTCCGCCTCCCAGCCCCAGGCGCCGCCGGGCGCAATGGCGAAAGCTTTGTGGTTGGCGGCTTTGCGGTAGGCCAGGAAGTTCTCTCTTGCTTTGGCGTCTACATGCGGGATGGCATCCGCTTCTGCAGGCTGCGATGCCAATCCAGCCAACGGAGCGCTGCAGGCGATCAGCAGCAGCACAGCGACAAGAGCCCGGTGCAGGGCCGGGCTCTTGTGCTGTGCTTGACGTGTTGCGTTGGTCAATGATGCCCCGGTGCGCAGCCTAGTCCTCGACCTCTTCCCAGCCGGTGATCATGGCCTTGATGTGCGCCGTCGGTGTGTGGCCGGCAGTGGCCAGGTACACATGGGCGATCAGGAAGATCAGCATCATGAATGCGCCGATCACGTGGAACATGGCGACATATTCCAGATTCAGCCAGCTCACGCCCCAGTCGCTCCAGGAGCTGTAGAACAGGTAGAACCAGCCGGTTATCCAGATCAGCGGATTGATCAGCACCAGCACGAACAGGTACGCCAGGCGCTGCAGCGGGTTGTGCTTGCGCAGTCGCGTCTGCTTGAACGGGTGCGGCGCGTTGCTGAAGATGCCGGTCAGGTAGTAGCGCAGCATGGCCTGCACTTTTTCCATGGTCGGGATGTACTGTTTCCATTCGCCGGTGGTGAAGTGCCAGAAGATGGCAAACACCCACAGCCCCACCAGGGTCCAGGCGGCGATGGTGTGGTAGGTCGCGGCATCCTTGTATCCGAACAGGTGGTAGGAGCCGTGCACCTCGAACCCGGTGGTGAGCAGGAAAATGATCAGGGCAGCCTGCGACCAGTGCCAGAAGCGTTCGAACCGTTTGAAGATATAGACGAGCACACCGATTAAGGTCAACAGGGCAATCGTCCAGCCCAGCTTGTCGATCAGCGGTGTGTTGTTGCGGCCCGGCATGTAAATATCGGTGATCGCCGCCAGGCGGCCGTCTTCCTTGTGGCATTGCTGGCAGCTCAGAGCGTCTTCCTTGGGCGCCACCATGTGGGTGATCGGCCAGCTCATCTCGGTTTCCACGAACTTCATATCGCCGCTGTAGTTCATGCCCTGCGCCTGCATACCCGTTTTCAGCGCCTTGTCCCAGTCGAAGTTGCCCCAGTAGGCGGAGTCATCCTTGCCCGCG
>CBDTYI010000278.1:0-4100 GCA_965364565.1 uncultured Gammaproteobacteria bacterium
CGGCGTCGGGAAGACCACCACCTGCGTGAACCTGGCTGCATCCCTGTCTGCGACTCGACGTGCGGTGCTGCTGGTCGATCTCGATCCGCAGGGTAATGCCACCATGGGAAGCGGCGTCGACAAGCGCGAGCTCGAGCTGAGCGGTTACAACCTGCTGCTGGACGACACGCCGATCGAGCAGATCATTGTCGACGCCGAAGCGGCCGGTTATCACCTGCTGCCCTCCAACAGCGACCTTACCGCGGCCGAGGTGCAGCTGATCCAGGTGGAGGATCGCGAAGCGCGCCTGCACCGGCGCCTGGCGACGGTTGCCGAGCGCTACGATTACATCCTGATCGATTGTCCGCCCTCGCTGAACATGTTGACGCTCAACGCGCTCACGGCGGCGGATGCGGTGTTCATCCCTATCCAGTGCGAGTACTACGCCCTGGAAGGACTGAGCGCACTGCTGGAAACCGTGGAGCAGATTCGCGAAGCCGTCAACCCGGGGCTCGAAATCGAAGGTCTGCTGCGCACCATGTTCGATGCCCGCAACAACCTGGCCAACCAGGTATCCGAACAACTGCTGGCGCATTTCGGCGACAAGGTCTTCCGGACCATCATTCCGCGCAATATCCGTCTTGCGGAAGCGCCCAGCTATGGTACGCCGGTGCTGAAATACGATCAGGCCTCGCGCGGCGCTATCGCCTACCTGGCGCTGGCCGGCGAGCTGGTCAGGCGTGAGCAGGAGCGCCAGGCGGCGGAGCTCGGTCAGGACGCCGAAACCGGACCCGAACCACCGCGACCGGACGTGGACGCCGCCGAAAACGCCGAGCAGCACCTGTCGGAAAATGCGGACTAGGTTCAGCGCGCGCCTGGTGCGGCGGGTGGTTATACTTGGGCGGTTTTTGCGGACGCTGTCATTTTCCTTTAACGTGCGATCCTGAACGGGGACTCCATCATTACCACTATGGTTGCGAAAAAACGAGGACTGGGCCGCGGGCTCGATGCCCTGCTGGGACCGACCCGTGCCGAAACAGCCAGGCCGGCCGCCACGCCAGGCGTCGCGCCGAGCGCGCCGCCGGAGGGCGGAGACGAGCTGCGCACCGTGGGCGTGGAGTTGTTGCAGCGCGGCAAGTACCAGCCGCGCGTCGACATGCACAACGAAAGCCTGGAGGATCTGGCCGATTCCATTCGCGCCCAGGGGGTTGTGCAGCCGATCCTGGTGCGCCGCTCCGGCGCCGGAAGTTACGAGATCATCGCCGGCGAGCGCCGCTGGCGAGCCGCGCAGCTGGCCGGGCTGCAGGAAGTCCCCGTTGTGGTGCGGGACATGGACGACCGGGCCGCCGTTGCAGTGGCGTTGATCGAAAACATTCAGCGCGAAAATCTGAACCCGCTGGAGGAAGCGCGTGCCCTGGAGCGACTGATCGGCGAATTCGACATGACCCACCAACAGGCCGCCGAGGCGGTGGGCCGCTCGCGTACCGCGGTGTCGAACCTGCTGCGCCTGCTGGAACTGGGTGAGGTCGCCACTGCGATGGTACAGCGCGGCGAGCTGGAGATGGGCCACGCCCGCGCGCTACTGGCGCTCGAGGGGCGTCGGCAGGCGGAAGCGGCGCACCAGGTAGTCAACCACGGCCTGTCGGTGCGCGCCACCGAGCGGCTGGTGAAGAAACTGCTGGCCGAGGCCAGCGCCAGCCCGGCAAAGGCCGCCCCCGCGCGGCGCGATCCCGATCTGGTGCATCTGGAACAGGGTCTGTCGGACCGCATTGGCGCGCCGGTGCAGGTGCAACACAACCAGAAGGGCAAGGGCAGGCTGATCATCAATTACAACAGTCTGGACGAGCTGGACGGAATACTCGAACATATCCAGTGACAGCAGCGGAATACCCGCAAAGGCCCACGGCTTGTTGACCCCGCCTAGCGACGGTCCTTATAATCGCCGCCGCTCTTCATCGGCAAAGCCGGTGGTCTTGGACAGCGCCCCCAGCCTTGGGTGCAAGATCGGGCCGTAACACCGTTGGATACCGGGATCCGCAGCCTGTTTCTGCTCCAGATAGGACTGGTAGCAGTCACATCAGCCGTGTTTCTTGCCGTATTTGAGGTTTTTTCTGCCGTTTGCGTCTGGTACGGCGGTGGTATCGCGGCCCTGAATGGACTGCTACAGGCCAGGTGCCTGCATCGAGATGCGCAGGCGCCGCAACGTTCACCGCAGCAGAGTTTGGTGGCCGTTTACGTTTGTGTGGTGCAGCGTTTTCTGCTCGTCGCGTTGCTGTTCGGCCTCGGCCTGGGCGCGCTGAAGCTCGACGCGCTGGCCGTGTTGACCGGATTCGTTGCCGGTCAGATAGCACTGGTAATTTCGGGAACCAACGCATTGACCAAGAAGTGATTCCATGGCGGCAGCACCAGAAACTTCGGCAGAATACATCAAGCATCACCTGACCAATCTGACCTTCGGCCAGCACCCGGATGGTCACTGGGGCTTTGCGCACAGCATGCAGGAGGCGGCAGAAATGGGCTTCTGGGCCATCAATGTCGACAGCATGCTGTTCTCCGTCGGCCTCGGTGCCCTGTTCCTGTGGGGTTTCCGCAAGGCGGCGAGGACCGCGACCGCGGGTGTGCCCGGCGGCTGGCAGAACTTCGTCGAATGGGTGGTCGAATTCATCGACGAGAGTGTGCGCGGCTCCTTCAGCGGCAAGAACCCCCTGGTCGGTCCGCTGGCGCTCACCATCTTCATCTGGATTTTTCTGATGAACCTGATGGACCTGATTCCGGTCGACTGGTTGCCTGCGCTTGCCGGCCTGGCCGGCGTCGGTCACCTGAAGGTCGTATCATCCACCGATCCGAATATCACCTTCGGCCTGTCGCTGTCGGTGTTTGTGCTGGTGCTCTACTACAGCTTCAAAATGAAGGGTGTCGGCGGTTTTCTCGGCGAGCTGGCGTTCCAGCCGTTCCCCAAGTTTCTGGCACCCGTCAACCTGGTGCTGGAAGGCGTGACGCTGATTGCCAAGCCCGTGTCACTGTCGCTGCGACTTTTCGGCAACATGTACGCCGGTGAAATGATTTTCATTCTGATCGCGCTGATGTACGGCGGCGGCCTGGTGCTCGGCGCCTTCGGTGGCCTGCTGCAGCTCGGCTGGGCGATCTTTCACATCCTGATCATTACGCTGCAGGCCTTCATCTTCATGACCCTGACGATCGTGTATCTGGATATGGCCTGCCAGGAACACCATTGATCCAACAGTTTTTATCTATCGAACTTGCATATCTAGGAGACAAAGATGGAAAACGCTCTGCTCTATATTGCCGGCGGTCTGATGATGGGCCTGGGTGCGCTGGGTGCCGCTGTCGGCATCGGTATCCTCGGTGGCCGCTTTCTGGAGGGCGCGGCGCGCCAGCCTGAGCTGATCCCCATGCTGCGCACCCAGTTCTTCATCGTTATGGGTCTGGTCGACGCGGTGCCCATGATCGCCGTCGGTCTCGCCATGTACGTCATGTTTGCGGTGGTGGGCGGATAAGACACGCTCTCAATACCGTTTTGTCCATTTACCGGCACGGGGTGCAAACATGAATTTCAACGCCACACTGATCGGGCAGAGCATAGCCTTTATCGTGTTCGTCTGGTTCTGCATGAAGTTTGTCTGGCCACCGATCATGACAGCGCTGGCCCATCGCAAAGAGCGAATTGCCGAAGGTCTGGCGGCGGCCGATCGCGGCAAACACGAGCAGGAACTGGCGCAGAAGAAGGCCACTCAGAAACTGCACGAAGCCAAGCAGCAGGCGGCCGAAATCATCAGCCGCGCCGATAAACGTGCGGGCGAAATCATTGAAGAGGCCAAGGGTGATGCACGCGAGGAAGCCGAGCGCATCAAGGTCGCTGCCAAGGCCGAGCTCGAGCAGGAAATCAATCGTGCCAAGGAAGCGTTGCGCGGCCAAGTGGTGGAAATCGCCACTGCCGGTGCCGGGCGCATACTGAAACGCGAGCTGGACAAAACCGCCAACGACGAGCTGATCAAAGACCTGGTCGCACAGATCTAGGTAGCCGCCATGCCAGAGACCAAAGCTCAAGACCTGGAAAATCTGGAAGGCGATGCGGCGCTGGCGCGACCCTACGCGCGGGC
>CBDTYI010000279.1:0-4100 GCA_965364565.1 uncultured Gammaproteobacteria bacterium
GGTTCCCATTCTGCCGGTAAACGCAGGGAGTCGGAACTGGAATTCATGGCAGGTGGATTGTAATGAGACTGCGGAGAGATTGATATCGCTCCGCACCTGCTGCTGGAGTGTCACGGCGAGCGGCTGGAGCCCGGCCGGGCAGGCGTATCGGCGTTGCGGCGTGTTGTTACAGCGTGCGCTCTTGCCGTGCGGCAGCGGCCGCCCTGTCTGCAGGGTTCAAGAATCGGTCGGCACAATGCCGCGCGCCTGGCGACGCGCGGTTCACCCGGACGCGCTATCCAGTTTGCTTCGTTACGGATATTGATCCATTCAGAGTGCCCCCACGAGGTACACTACCGGCGGGGCACTACGGCATGAATGACGCGATCGTACTCGTAATAGACAACGAAGTCCGGGTAGACCCAATGGCTGATCGGCGGCTCGCCGACCGGGCCCAGACGCTGCTGCGGTTCGCCGAAGCGCTGCAGCACCTGGTCCATACTGGCGCCGTGTGCCGGGCGTGCCGTGGCGGCAGCGGATTGTGCCGAGTCGATCAGCAGGGTATCAGCCACCGCACTGGCCGATGGCAGAGCAGTGGCCAGTGAAACTGCAAGCAAGAAGCCGAATCGCAACATGATGTCGATCCTTTTGGTGAATTCAGGCAAATACATTATCGGTTTTCGGCAGGCTGCGCATGTGATTTAATGCGCCGCTATGTTTCGTCCCCTGGAATTGTATATCGGCTTGCGCTACACGCGCGCAAAACGCCGTAACCACTTTATTTCCTTCATATCTTTGATTTCGATCATGGGCATCGGGCTGGGTGTGGCCGCGCTTATCACGGTGCTTTCGGTGATGAACGGTTTCGAGCAGGAATTGCGCACCCGTATTCTGGGCATGGCGTCACACGCCAGCATCAGCGGCTACCAGCAGCCGCTGGTGGACTGGCAGGGCACCGCTGAACTGGCGATGCAGCATCCGGAGGTGGTGGGCGTGGCGCCCTACGTTGCGGGCGAGGTGATGCTGACCCAGGGCAGCAAAGTCAGCGGCGCTCTGGTGCGTGGCATCCTACCGCAACGGGAACCCGCCGTATCGACAGTGGGGGAGCACATGCGTGCCGGCAGTCTCCAGGATCTGCTGGCCGGCGAATATCGGATTATTCTGGGCAGTGAGCTGGCCTACAACCTGGGCGCGCACGTCGGTGACCACATCACCATGGTGACACCGCAGGCCAACTACAGCCCGGCCGGCGTTCTGCCGCGCCTGCGTCGCTTCCAGGTTGTCGGTATTTTCGAGGTCGGCATGTACGAGTACGACCGCGGTGTTGCCCTGGTCCATATGGAAGACGCGGCCCGGCTTTTCAAGCTGGACGACGCCATCACCGGCGTGCGGCTCAAGCTGGAGGATCTGTTCCAGGCGCCGCGTGTGTCGCGGCAACTGGTGGACCAGCTGGGTGGCAACCTGCGGGTCGAGGACTGGACGCGCCAGCACGCCAACTTTTTTCGCGCGGTGCAGACCGAGAAACGCGTCATGTTCGTGATACTCACGCTGATTGTCGCCGTAGCGGCGTTCAACATCGTATCGACGCTGGTGATGGTGGTCACGGACAAACAGGCGGATATCGCTATCCTGCGAACGCTGGGCGCTACGCCGGCGGCAATTCTGCGCATTTTCATGATCCAGGGCGCCATGATCGGGATGCTCGGTACTGCGCTGGGGGTAGTCGGGGGGGTAGCGCTGGCGCTCAATGTAGAGACCATTGTCCCGGCAATCGAGCAGGCCTTCGGTGTGCAGTTCATGCCCGCGGATGTCTATTACATCAGTGATCTGCCGTCCCGACTCGACTGGTCGGACGTGTCGCGGATCGGCGTCGTGGCGTTCCTGTTGAGCTTCCTGGCAACCTGGTATCCGGCGTGGCGCGCGTCGAAGACCCAGCCGGCGGAGGCGTTGCGTTATGAATGAGCAGGTGCACGCCGACACGCCGGTGCTTGCCTGCACCGGCCTGGCGCGGTCATTCCGCGAAGGCGACCTCGATGTGACGGTGCTGCGGCGGGTTGACCTCGAGGTTCACGCCGGACAGCAGATCGCTATTGTGGGCAGCTCCGGCAGCGGCAAGAGCACTTTGCTGCACCTGCTCGGCGGTCTGGACCGGCCGAGCGCCGGTCAGGTGCAGCTGCTGGGCGCCAATTTCAGCGCCATGGGCGAAGCCCGGCGCAGCCGCCTGCGCAACCGCCATCTGGGCTTTGTGTATCAGTTCCATCATCTGTTGCCGGAATTCACAGCGCTGGAGAACGTTGCCATGCCGCTGGTTATCCGTGGTGTCGATATCGCCGAGGCACGCCGCCAGGCGCTGGAGATGCTGGGCCGGGTCGGGCTGGAGGCGCGGGTCAGGCACAAGCCGTCGGAATTATCCGGTGGCGAGCGTCAGCGCGCCGCGGTTGCGCGTGCCCTGGTCAGTAAACCCGATTGTGTGCTTGCCGATGAACCGACCGGAAACCTCGATCGGCGCAACGCCGAACACGTCTATGAGCTGGTGCTGGAACTGAACCGGGGTCTCAATACCAGTTTTGTGATCGTCACCCACGATACCGATATCGCCAGACGCGTGGACCGCGTGCTGCACCTGCAGGACGGCGTGCTGCAAACGGGTTGAAGAGTATAGAGTTCGCGATAACGGCAGCGTCGCAATCGCCTGACCGATTGCCGTCGCGGTGCGGTGGCTTCGGCCCGGCCGCCGGGGCGGCGCTTCGCCCCGTTTCGTTTCAGTGGCTGCGGGGACGCGGGGTGCGCTCGGCTTCGGCCTGTTCCGCAGACGCGTCGTGACGGAAATCGTGGCTTGCCAACAGCGCGGCCAGCACGGAGAAAAACAGGAAGAAACCAACCAGTGTAAAAAGATCGAAAACCATCTCGGTACCTCCTTTTCCGTTTCTGCGGGCCGCTCCCTGGCTGCAGATTCACTACCTGAAATGAACGTTTTCACGCTCGCCGAGTTAGATCCTACGGCTGAGGTGTTTCACTCCGATTGCCTGCGGGTTGCAGTCTGTATCAAAGTGTTTCAAAGCCGGCCGGCGCGGGGATTGGTTGCCGGCTCCGGTAACAGCGGGGTGCTGGTCCGTTGGAAACCGGGAGTACTCGCTAACAGATTGTAAATAATAGAAACACGGGCTCAGGGAGAGGCCGCGGAGCGGGCCGGGCTAGCGCGGCTTTGACGGCCGGATCAGAACGGCCATAGCGACCAGCCCTTGTCCAGCGAACTCTCGCATCGTTTGAGTTGGGCGCCGTAGTCCCTGGCGCGCTGATCGACTTTCCTGGCCACCTTGACCAGCCAGTCCTTGTTGCGAAAGGTCTTGCGTTTATAGCCGCCGTGGCCCTCGTGATAGGCCAGGTACTGGTTGTAGGCGTCCCACTTGGAGATGCCCAGTTTGCGGTGCGATACCGATGCGTACCAGCCGATGAAATCTACCACGTCTTCAAAGTCGTCGCGGTCGGCCCAGCGATTGCCGGTGGAGTCGCGGTACCAGTCCCAGGTCGAGTCTTTTATCTGTCCGTACCCATACGCCGACGAGGGCCGCGTCCAGGGTATCACCCACAGCAGTTTGCGCCGCGGCGGCTTGGCGTCGTGCACGAAACGCGATTCCTGGTAGATGATGGCAAGCTGAACCTGCACTGGCACGCCCCACTTTTCGTAGCTCTCGTGGGCGCTCGCGTACCAGTCGTCCTTCTCGCTGAAAATGGCACAGCTGTCCCTGATGTTCTTCGGCGGGCTGTTGGAACACGACAGAGACACGACCGCTGCAGCCAGGACCACCACCAGCGTTGTGTAGCGCGTTGCCATGTCATGAGTATAAACGCGAAGAAGTCACTCTTCCACATTGAAATGATTAAAATATTGTATTCCGTGTGCATCTTGGATCGGGAAAACGGCGGCGCGGGTGTCGAGCGGTACACCAAACAGGGTGTCGGTCCCGGGACAAGGGGGGACGGAGCGGACCGAAGGTCCGCCCCGCACAGGGTCAGAAGCTCAGGTGCAGGCCGGCGTAGGGCCCGTCGAATTCGACGTCGGCATAGGAATCGTCGAAATCGTCCAGATCGAGCTTGATGGCACGATACCCGAGGTCGAC
>CBDTYI010000280.1:0-4071 GCA_965364565.1 uncultured Gammaproteobacteria bacterium
TTCTGCGCGGCCGGGACCCCCGCGATGCCTGGGCCTTCGCCCAGCGCATCTGCGGGGTGTGCACCCTGGTGCACGGCATCGCCTCGGTGCGCTCGGTGGAGAACGCGCTGAACTATCCGATTCCTCCCAACGCGCAGCTGATCCGAAACCTGATGATCGCTGCGCAGTATGTGCACGATCACGTCATGCACTTCTATCACCTGCACGCGCTCGACTGGGTGGACGTGGTATCGGCCCTGCAGGCCGATCCCAAGGCCACCTCGGAACTGGCGCAGAGCCTGAGCAACTATCCCAAGTCGTCACCCGGCTACTTCGCCGACACCCAGAAGAAACTGAAGGATTTCGTGGAAGCCGGACAGCTCGGCATTTTCGCCAAAGCCTACTGGGGCCACCCCGCCTACAAGCTGCCGCCCGAAGCCAACCTGATGGCGGTGGCGCACTACCTGGAGGCGCTGGCCTGGCAGCGCGACGTTGCGCGGCTGCACGCCATTTTCGGCGGCAAGAACCCGCACCCGAATTTCCTGGTCGGCGGCGTACCCTGTGCCATCGATCTGAACTCGGATTCGGCGATCAACTCCAAGCGCCTGTCACAGGTGCAGGAGATCATCAACAACATGCGCAGCTTTGTCGACCAGGTCTACGTACCGGACACCCTGGCCATCGCCGGTTTCTACAAGGACTGGGGCATGCGCGGCGAAGGCACCGGCAATTTCCTGACCTACGGCGACTTCCCCGAGAAAGGCATGGACGATCCGGCCAGCTACCTGATTCCCCCGGGCGTCATCCTTGATCGTGATCTCAGCACCATACACGAGGTGGACCTGCACGCCTCCGACCAGATACAGGAATACGTCTCGCACTCCTGGTACGACTACGACGGCGGCAAGAACGCTGGCCTGCATCCCTACGACGGCGAAACCAAACTGAATTACACCGGTCCGACGCCACCCTACCAGCACCTGGATGTCGAGCAGTCCTATTCCTGGCTGAAGTCGCCGCGCTGGAAGAACAAACCGGTGGAAGTCGGGCCGCTGGCCCGGGTGCTGATGCTGTACGCCAGCGGCCACGAGCAGACCAAAGAGCTGGTCGACATGACGCTGTCCAAACTGGAGGTGCCCCAGCGCGCCCTGTTCTCGACGCTGGGCCGCACCGCGGCGCGCACCCTGGAGACCAAAGTGATAGGCGACACCATGCAGGTCTGGTACGACAACCTGGTCGCCAACATCAAGAGCGGCGACACCCGGACGTTCAACGAGACCCTTTGGGAACCATCAAGCTGGCCTGCCGAAGCGCGCGGCGTCGGCGTGATGGAAGCGCCGCGCGGCGGCCTGGCCCACTGGATCGTCATCAAGAACGGCAAGATAGACAACTACCAGGCCGTGGTGCCTAGCACCTGGAATGCCGGGCCGCGTGATGCCGAGGGACAACCCGGCCCCTACGAAGCGGCGCTGGAGGACAACCACGTTCTGCACGACCCCCAGCAGCCGGTGGAAATCCTGCGCACTATCCACAGCTTCGATCCCTGCATCGCCTGCGCCGTGCACGTCACCGACCCTAACGGCGAAGAGCTGGTCAAGGTCAAGGTACGTTAGGCCATGATGGAGATATTCGAGTAACCGCCAAGGAGACACGGAGTTCACTCATGAGAAATTCGACAGCACACAAACTCACGGCCCTGGTCGCGGGGGCGGCATGGGTGCCCGGCGCATGGGCGCATCCCGGTCACGAGCACAGCCCCGGGCTACTGGCTTACCTGGTGCATTCGGTAACCGCCTGGGGACCGCTGCTGATCGTGCTGGTGGTGGCCGCCGCGGCCGGCTACCGCTGGTGGAAGTCGCAAGATCACTAGAAGCACGCAACACCCGCGAGCGGTTGCAACATTCCTCCCGCGAAAACGCCCAAATCTTTACTGACACATTGCCTAGGTTGTCACCTCCGCAATAGCGCGGCAGAAGGTAATTCGGCGAGCAGAGGAACCGCAGGCTTTTTGAGCTCCTCCGCCAGATACAACGAATTTCTGATGACGCTGCTACACACACTGCCCAGCCTGGCAGCGGGGCGGCGTTGTCACGATACCCGCTAAGGCATGAACAGGGTCGCCAGGCTCAATACCAGAAAGAGCCCGGCCATATGCCGCGTTCTCTATCCAGTGATCCGCCCTCGCCCCTACCACTTGCGCGCCTGTCCCGGGCACCCCGCCAACCGGGCCCCTGGCGCCTCAGTCTGGTAGTCAGGGGCACGCTGCGCACGTAACCCGATGTCCACCTGAGCGCTGCTATACTGGCTGCTCGATACCACACCGGAGTCTGCATCATATGGACATGCCCCCGCTACCCGATGCGCACGGCATTGCGGTACTGCTGTTGATTCTGGTGGCCCTGTTCCTGTTTACCCGCGACCGGATTCCGCTGGAAACGTCCAGTCTGGCGGTACTCGGGGTGCTGGCGGCCGGGTTCGAATTGTTCCCCTATACGCGCGATGGAGTGCCATTGCATGCGGTCGATTTCTTCAGCGGCTTTGGCCACGAGGCGCTGATTGCCGTATGTGCGCTGATGATCGCGGGACAGGGTCTGGTGCGTACCGGAGCGCTGGAACCGGTAGGCCGTACCCTGGCGCGCTTGTGGTCCAGCCGACCCATGCTGTCGCTGCTGCTGACGCTGCTGGCGGGTGCCAGCCTGAGTGCGTTTGTGAACAATGTGCCAATCGTTGTGCTGTTGCTGCCAATCCTTGTCAGTATCTCACTGCGCACCAGCAAGCCAGCCTCGGAAATCCTGATGCCGATGGGGTTCGCAACCCTGGTAGGCGGCATGAGCACCACGATCGGGACCTCGACCAACCTGCTGGTTGTCTCGGTTGCGGCAGATATGGGTATGCGGCGCCTGAACATGTTCGATTTCTTCCTGCCAGCCGCCACTGCAGGCGCTCTGGCGATTCTGTTCTTGTGGTTGCTGGCACCGCGCATGTTACCCCGGCGTGAAGCGCTCATGCAGGATACTTCACCGCGAATTTTCACAGCACATCTGTATATCGAACCCCACAGTTTCGCTGACGGTAAGACTCTGGCTGAGCTGATTCAGAAGGCGGGACGCAAATTCAAAGTGGTAAAGATCTATCGCGACAGAGAGACGGTCATTATACCGTTGCCAGATGCCGTGATCAGGGCCGGAAATCGCATCAGTGTGCGCGACACGCCCGAGAATCTGAAAGAATTCGAAAAAGTACTGGGCGCCAAACTCTATACGGATGACACACCCGTGGACGCCGAGCACCCGTTGCAGGCCGAGGACCAGCAGCTTGCGGAAATTGTCGTGACCCAGGGTTCTCCGCTCGAGGGTACCAGCCTGTCGCGGGTGCGATTCGCCGATTTCTACCAGCTGGTTACCCTGGCGTTACACCGCGCGGGCATGGAGATAACCACCCTGCGTGCTGACGTGGGGGATGTACGCCTGCGCATCGGCGATGTACTGCTGGTGCAGGGCAATCGCGAACAAATCGCTGCGCTCAAACGTGGCGGTGAACTGCTGGTGCTGGATGCCACCAGCGACCTGCCGCACACCCGACGCGCACCACTGGCCTTGTTGATCATGTCAGCCATCATCCTGGCCGCGGCGCTGGGTGTGCTGCCAATCGCAATCAGTGCCGTGTGCGGCGTGCTGGTCATGATACTGACCCGCTGCCTGAACTGGCGCGATGCAGCTCAGGCGTTGAGTACCCCGGTTATCATGATCGTGGTCGCGAGTCTGGCCCTGGGCGCAGCGTTGCTCAAGACCGGCGGCGCGGATTACCTGGCACAGCTTTATGTCAGTCTGGCGGCGGGGGCTTCCCCGACGCTGTTGCTCAGTGGCTTGATGCTGGTGATGGCAATCCTGATGGCGCTGCTGGTGGCCTGCTATTACAAAGATCTTCTGGCACTGTCCTACGATGAAGAGTTTGCGCGTATTCGCGGGGTTCCGGTAAAGACGCTGTATTTTGGTCTGGTGGGCATGCTGGCGGTTGGGGTCATCAGAAAGGTGAAGGTCTACGAGGTCTTCGTAAAGGGCGCCAAAGAGGGGTTCAACATCGCACTGATGA
>CBDTYI010000281.1:0-4066 GCA_965364565.1 uncultured Gammaproteobacteria bacterium
CGACACCTGCTCCAGGGCCATGGAAACGGCATTCCGCTCGACCAGAGTGTCGGATTCGCTGGCGGCACCTGCATTGAACAGCTCGATCAGACTCTCGATATGGTCGGTCTGAACGTAGCGAGCGCGCTGCACCAGATACGTCCGACACTGGTTTTCCGTGATGGCGTGCAGCCAGGTACGGAATGCCGAGCGGCCTTCGAACCGTCCCAGGGAGTGATAGGCGCGCAGCAGCACGCGCTGGGTCACGTCCTGCGCATCCTGGTAATTGCCCAGACGCAGCACGCAGTGGCCGACCACCCAGCGCCGGTGGCGCCCCAGCAGCGCGTTGAAAACCAGCTTCCAGCCCAGGCCACGCTTCTGCACCAGCTTCACAAGCTGCTCGTCGTCGAGCTTGTCCAGCCGTCGTCGGGCGTGGTTCGCCTCGGGCACAATCCTGTCTATAGTCTGTTGTTCCTGCATTGCTCACCTCCGCAATTCTGCTTCTGTTTCGGGGACTGTGGCGTTGCAGGCGGGACTATACGGAGGCACTATAGAACAAATATAACTATTTATATTTGTCGTTTTCACAAATCTTTTTTGTTATAAGACCGCTCATGGATCTCGAACTCCTGCGTACGTTCCTGGAGGTCAGCCGCACCCGCCACTTTGGCGAAGCGGCCGAGGCACTGCACCTGACCCAGGCGGCGGTCAGCGCCCGTATCAAACAGCTTGAATCGTTGCTCGGCGTACGCCTGTTCGATCGCCTGCGGCGCGATATTCGGCTCACCCCGGAAGGCAGCCGTCTGTTGCGCCATGCCGACCTGCTCATCTCCGGTTGGCGCAAGGCCCGCCAGGAGGTCGGTTACGGCGGCGCCGGCCAACAGATCAGCGTGGGCGGCAGTCTGCGGCTGTGGGATGTGCTGCTGCAGGACTGGTTTCACAGCCTGCGCCGCCAGCAGCCGGAGCTGGCGATCATCGCCGAGTCCCATCACCCCGAGATGCTCACCCGGCGTCTGCTGGACGGCGTACTGGATCTCGCCTTCATGCTCGAACCGGCGCAGCTGGAGGTGCTGCAGATCGAGCAGGTCGGCGAAATCCAGCTGGTTCTCGTGGGTGCGCAGCCGGGCATGGAGGTGGATAATGCGCTGGCCGACGATTACCTAATGGTCGACTGGGGCCTGGCGCACGCCCTGGAACACCGGCGCCTGTTTCCCGACGCGCCGGAGCCGCGCGTGCGGGTATCGCAGGCCAAGATGGCGCTGTCGCATCTGCTCGAGATCGGTGGTTATGCCTACCTGCCGCTGCCGATGGTTGCGTCCCCGCTGGCCGGGGGCGCCCTGCACCGGGTTGCGGACGCGCCTGCCATCACTCGCCAGGTGTACGCCAGCTACCCGCTGCGCAGCCCCAAGGCGGAGCTGATAAAGCAGTTGCTGAAGCTGTTTCGACAGGAACTTCCGCTCGCCCGCAGGCCTTCTTGACCCGTCTGGTTCCGGCTGTCGGGCGACGTTCAGGCGCTCTGCTCGTGCCCGCCATCGGCGGGCGGATCCCGGTCTGATATCCGCTCGACTACGACGTCGTTCACGCGCCGCTCGTCCACCGCGCGCACGGTAAGGCGAAAGCCCGCCTCCTCTATACAGTCATCCACCTGCGGCATGCGCGCCAGCCGCTGCATGAACAGTCCAGACAGGGTGTTGGCATCCAGCTCCGGCGGCACCTTGAGTCCGGTCGCCCGCTCGATGTCGGTGAGAGACACCAGTCCGTCGGCACGCCAGCGCCCCGCACCCAACTCGACGACCGGTTCCTGTTCGCCATCGACATCGGTTTCGTCGCGGATCTCGCCGACAATTTCCTCCAGCAGATCCTCCAGTGTGACGATCCCCGCCAGGTCCCCATATTCGTCGACCACACACGCCATGTGCGCCCGGTCGGCGCGCATGGCGTCGAACAGGCGCGCCAGTTTCTGGCTCTCCGGCACCACCAGGGGATCGCGACAGAACTTCCTCAGCTCTTTCCAGGGCTCTCTCTCACCGTAAAGCATCGCGGTGTACAGGTCCTTGGCGAGGACAATTCCCAGGACTTCCCCGCTGCCCGAATCGAGCACCGGGAAACGCGAATGCCCGCTGTCGCGGATAATGGCGAGGTTGTACTCGGCGCTTTCCGTGACGTCCAGCACCTTCAGTGCACCACGCGGTATCATCACCCGTCCCACCTGGCGCTGATCAAACTCGAACAGATTCTGCAGCATGGCGGCCTTGTCCTGCTCGATCCCCCCATGCTCCTGGGAGGTCACCACCAGACCCTTGAGCTCTTCGCCGCTCAACACGTCGGCATGCGATACTTCCTCGACCTGGAACCAGGACAGCACCGAGCGGGCCGACGCATTGAGCAGCCAGTTCAAGGGGTAGACCGCGAGGTAGGCTAAATGCAGCGGATAGGCAACCCATACCGAGACCGGTTCGGCGCGCCGGATGGCCAGCGTCTTCGGCACCTGCTCGCCGACCACGATATGCAGGGACGAAAACAGCAGGAAACCGGTCAGAAACGCCACCGTGTGCAGCGCGGCATCCGGCACCCCCACCCGATGGAACAACGGCTCCAGCAGGGCGGCAACCGCCGGCTCGCCGACCCAGCCCAGCCCCAGTGAAGCCATGGTGATACCAAGCTGGCAGGCGGCCAGATAGGCCTCCAGATCGGCCTGAATCCGCAGCGTGAGCCGGGCCGCGGCACTGCCCTGCAGGGCGAAGGTCTCCAGGCGAAAACCGCGCGCCTTGACCAGCGCAAACTCGGCCGCCACGAAAAACGCGTTGGCGGCCAGCAGCAGCACCACCGCGACAAGGCTGAGCGCGACTTCATCCATAGAGCGGTTCCTGATGAGTGAATGGACGCAACATTCGACACCCGGCAACGGCAGAAAGTCACAGTACGGTGGCCGTTGCGCGCACCGCATGTGACTTTTTGCGCCCCACCCCGGTCAAATCCCGCCAAACGCACAACCCGTCCGGAGGACACCTACATGACGCGTTCGAATGAGTGCTCACTGGCACCCGGGGACGGCGTCGCCCTGCATGCTGCGGAACCGACCGCGAGGCAGGCTTCGAGGGTTCGAACCGGAACAAACCCGATGCTGTACAATGCGGTTTCCGTACGCGCGCCGCTACGGCGGTACGCGACCAGTGGCGAGCAGCAAGGAAACCTGAGACATGATTCGTGCACTTCTGTACAACCCGGCGAACGGCGACCTGGCGGCTGGCGGCGAAGAGCTTCTGCTGAGCTGGCAGCAGCAACCGGATACCATCATCTGGGCGGACTTTGTCGACGAACAGCAGGCCCACGAGAAACCGATTCTGGAGCAGACCTTCGGCATACACGTGCTGGCCATACAGGACGCCCAGCGGGAGCGGCATCCGCCCAAGCTCGAGGCGTTCGACGACTACACGTTCCTGCTGTTCAAGGAGCTGTCTCCGCATGCGGACGCCTTCGATTTCGCAACCGTGCAGCTGGCCGTGTTTGTCGGCGAGCGGTTTCTGATCACACGGCGCGCCAGCGCATCGTCCAGCGTCGACCGATTGTTCCAGCGCGCCGCTGACAACGCCGCCCTGTTCGGCGACGGCTCCGGTGCGCTGGCGATGCGCCTGTGCCGTACTCTGGTGGATCGCTATCTGCACATGCTGCTCGGGCTCGAACCACGCCTGGAGGAGCTGGAGCGCGAAATCATGGAGCACCCCGAAGATGCAATTCTGGCCGAGTTGCTCGGCTACAAGACCGAGCTGAAGAGGTTCCGCCGCGTGTTCATCTATCACGAGCAGATATTCCGCGAGCTGAAATCCCGGCCCTTCCCCGCCCTCGGCGCCGATATCGCTCACCAGATCACCGACGTGTACGAACACCAGGAGCGCGCCGGCAGCCTGGCCGGACTGTATTACGAACTGGCCTCCGATATGGCCGACGGCTACATATCGGTCGCTTCCCACCACCTCAACCAGATCATGAAGATCCTCACCGTGGTGATGGCGATCTTCGTCCCGCTGAGCTTTCTGGCCGGTATCTACGGCATGAATTTCGAGAACATGCCGGAACTGCACTCCAG
>CBDTYI010000282.1:0-4048 GCA_965364565.1 uncultured Gammaproteobacteria bacterium
GGCGACCTGAAGGCCGTAACTTTGGCTGGCCGGCCCTTGGTGAACACTGTGTAGGAAGATGATGTGGTCGTTGTGTTCGGTGGCGGTCAGGTGGATGTTGGCAACTCCGACTTCGGTCTCCGGCAGCGCGGTTAACTCGAAGTAATGGGTTGCAAACAGCGTGTAGGCGCCGATTCCGGCGAGTTCCCTGGCGACCGCCCAGGCCAGCGCCAGCCCGTCGTAGGTGCTGGTGCCGCGACCGATTTCGTCCATCAGTACCAGGCTGTCGCGGGTCGCATTATTGAGGATATCGGCGGTTTCGGTCATCTCCACCATGAACGTGGAGCGGCCGCCGGCGAGGTCGTCCGAGGCGCCAATGCGCGTGAAGATCCGGTCAATGGTTCCGACGCGGGCCTGGTCGGCCGGCACAAAGCTTCCCACGCAGGCCAGCAGCACGATCAGGGCGGTCTGCCGCATGTAGGTGGACTTGCCCCCCATGTTGGGACCGGTGATCACCAGCATGCGACGCTCGGCGCTCAACGCCACGTCGTTGGGCACGAACGGATCATCGGTAAAATGCTCGATCACCGGGTGTCTGCCGGCAGTGATCGCAATGCACGCCTGTTCCACGAGCTCGGGGCGCGACCAGTTGAGTGTTTCGGCGCGCTCGGCGAGCGTAGCCAGCACGTCGAGCTCGGCCAGGCTTTCGGCGCATTCGGATAACGGCTGTATTACCGCGAGCAGCTGCTCGAGCACTGCTTCATACAACAGTTTCTCACGCTCCAGGGCCTTGCTGCGCGCACCCAGTACCCGGTCCTCGTGTTGCTTGAGCTCGGGGGTCACGAAACGCTCGGCCCCCTTGAGCGTCTGGCGGCGCTGGTAATTGTCGGGCACCCGGTCGGCCTGGGCGCGACTGACTTCGATGTAGTAACCGTGCACCCGGTTGTAGCGAATCCTGAGATTGCCGATCCCGGAGCGCTCGCGCTCCTGCGTTTCCATGTCCAGCAACACCTGATCGCTCTGTTCGCTGAGGCGCCGCAGTTCATCCAGCTCGGCATCGTATCCCGGCGCGATGACGCCGCCGTCGCGCAGCAGTGCCGGGGGCGTTTCCGGGAGCGCTCTGCACAGCAGTTCGACCACCCCGGGATGCTCCTGGATGCGCGCCGAGAGCCGGCCCAGCAGGGGATCGCTGTCGCCGCGCAACAAGGTCTGTAGATCCGGAAGTCGTGCCAGGGTGTCGCGTAGCGCGCTCAGGTCGCGCGGTCGCGCCGATTTCAGTGCCACGCGCGACAGTATCCGCTCCAGGTCACTGCTGCCGCGCAGCTGGTCACGCAATGCCTCGAACAGCCGGCCCTGGAGCAGGGATTCGACGCACTGATGACGCTCGGCGAGCACAGTGCGGTCGCGCAGCGGGCGATGCAGCCAGCGGCGCAGCATGCGGCCGCCCATGGCGGTGACGCTCTTGTCCAGCACCGCGAGCAGGCTGTGTTCCCGGTTGCCGGACTGGGAAGCGTCGATCTCCAGGTTGCGGCGGGTGGCCGCATCCATGACGACGCTGTCCTGGTGCTGTTCGGTGCGCAGTCCGCGCAGGTGGGGCAGCGCGGCGCGCTGGGTATCCTTCACATACTGCAGCAGGGCGCCGGCCGCGCCCACGGCGACCGGCATATCCTGGCAGCCAAAGCCGCTCAGATCCCGGGTGCCGAACTGCTGGTTGAGCGCCCGGGCGGCGCTCTGGGTGTCGAAATGCCAGGGCGGCAGGCGGCGCAAACCGGGCAGGCGTTGCAGCAGCGCCGGCAGGGTCAGATCCTCGCTGGCCAGCAGCTCGGCCGGCTGCAGGCGCTCGATTTCGCCCAGCAGCGTCTGTTCGCCGCTGAGCTCCTGCACCACGAAGCGGCCGGCGGACAGGTCCAGCGATGCCAGGCCGAAACGGTCCTCAGCGTCCCGATGCAGGGCGACCAGCAGGTTGTCACGCCGTTCCTGCAGCAGGGCGTCTTCTGTCAGGGTGCCCGGCGTGACGATGCGCACCACCTTGCGTTCCACCGGGCCTTTGCTGCTGTTGGGGTCGCCGATCTGCTCACAGATGGCCACGGATTCACCCAGGCGAACCAGCTTGGCGAGATACTGCTCGACCGAATGTACCGGAACACCCGCCATGGGGATCGGATTGCCCGCCGACTGGCCGCGGCTGGTCAGGGTAATATCCAAAAGGCGGGAGGCCTTGCGCGCGTCGTCGTAAAACAGCTCGTAGAAGTCCCCCATGCGGTACAGCACCAGAATGTCCGGGTGCTCTGCCTTGATGCCCAGGTATTGCTGCATCATGGGGGTATGTTTGGTGGTTTCCGGGACGGCGGACATGACCGGCAAGTCTAGCCGATTTGCGTCGGCGCCTACAGCTTGCGCAACGGCGCCTGCTTTGTTAACTAGTGTACCCCGCCACTGATATTGACCCATTCAGAGCGCCCCCACCCGGTCAGGGCAAGGCGCGATCCGCAGTCAATGGCGCGCCCCTTGGCAAGGATCGCAACGCCGCAATGGCCGGGTGGGGGCGCTCCCTGCGGGCGGGCCAGGAAGCGCTCATCCGCTGCGTTACGCCTCTTGGAAAGGGAATGGCCCTTCCCGGCGAGCCAAGCCTCGCCTAAAGCGCCTACTCTTGGTGCGGCTAAGCGCTTCCTGGCCCGCTGAATGGGTCAATATCAGTGGCGGGGTACACTAGTGACAACACAAACGGGGGGTGGTCTATGGGTCCCGATCGGCAGTCATACGATGAAAAACGCGCCTTTCTGCGTATCCCGGTGGATTGCGAGCTGACCCTGCAGACAGCGCAGGATGGCAGGAGTTTTAACGCCACGGGCAGGAATCTGAGTGCCGGTGGCGTGTTGTTTCATACCGAGCAGCTGCTGCAAACCGGGGACCGGCTGGAAATGCATATCGACTCCCGCCAGCCGCTGTTCACGGATCTGGACGCCACCATCGAGGTGCTGCGCGTGGAACCGCTCAGCGACAGCGGTCGCTATGCGATCGGCAGTGCGATCCGTACCATCCACAAACGGACCACCTGACCATGGCTGTCGAGTTCGAGCAGCAGACCACCGCGCTGGCCGCACACTTATCCCGCCGTAACCAGCTTCTGGCCACCGCTGAGTCCTGTACCGGTGGCTGGCTGGCCAAGGTCTGTACCGATCGGGCAGGCAGTTCCGGCTGGTTCGAGCGCGGCTTTGTCACCTACAGCAACGCTGCCAAGCAGGAGTTGCTCGGGGTGCAGGCCGAAACGCTGGCGCGCCACGGCGCGGTCAGCCGCGAGACGGTGCTGGAAATGGTTGCCGGCGTGTTGGCGCACAGTCACGCACACTGGGCAATCAGTGGCATCGCCGGGCCGGGCGGCGGGTCTCCCGAAAAGCCGGTCGGCACGGTATGCTTTGCCTGGGGAGGCCCGGGCGGCTGGCAGCTGGCCAGGGAAGCCCGGTTTGAAGGCGATCGCGACGCTGTGCGCGAGCAGGCGGTGGCCACTGCCCTGCAGGTGCTGCTACAGCGACTCGGCGAACCGCAGTGAACCGGCCGGCCCCGGAAACCCAGCGCCTGTTCTTTGCCCTGTGGCCGGACGATGAAGTCCGCCAGCGCCTGGCAGCCGCCTCCCGGCAGTGGAGCAAACATCCGGTTCCGGAGCACAATCTGCACATGACGCTGGTGTTTCTCGGTGACTGCACGCCCGAGCAACGCACCTGTTACTGTGCCGCGGCGGCGGCTGTCGAGGTCGAAGCCTTCTCGCTGGCGTTCGATTTTCTCGGTGGCCGCGCGCGGTCACGCATCCAGTGGCTGGGCAGCAGCGCTGCGCCGGACGCGCTGCGGAGCCTGGTGCGCGAGTTGTCGCGGGGTTTGCAGGAATGCGGTTTCGAACCTGAGAAACGACGTTTTCTTCCGCACGTAACTCTGTCACGAAAAGTAAAAAATCCAGTCGTAAAGACGGGCCTGGATGGGCTTGTCTGGCGGGTGGACGATTTCGCTCTCGTCGAGTCGGTTCAGGAACCCGGGGGCGTGCGTTACCAGGTGCTGGAGCGCTGGCCGTTGCGGC
>CBDTYI010000283.1:0-4018 GCA_965364565.1 uncultured Gammaproteobacteria bacterium
TTTCAGTCCGGTATGGCCAGCAGGAGCGAGAAATAGCCATTCTCGGGCTCGAGATGGCGCGTCACGCTGAACTCCACCGCCGACAGCACGGACTCCAGCCGGGAGGAGGGGTGAACTTGCGGCTGGTGAGGCGGGGCGCGTGTCGTTCTTCCATGGCGGGTTTCCAGGCAGTTGGACAGCGAACCCGCTTAGGCTACCATCGTTGCGGTCAATAGAAAACAGAGAGCTGGACCCGTTTCATGTGCCGGATTATCGCCTACCTCGGGCAACCCATTGGGCTTGGCGGGCTGGTGCTCGACCCGCCCCACAGCCTGCTGGTGCAGGGATGGGCCCCGCAGGAGCTCAAATATGCCACGCTCAATGCGGACGGCTATGGCTTTGCCTGGTACAACGATAACGGCCGCCCCGCCGTGTACGTCAATCCGGCGCCGATCTGGACCGACCCCAACCTGCCGCACCTGGCGCGCGCCCTGGTCAGCGACCTGTGGATTACCAGCGTGCGCAGCGCGAGCGCCGGCAATCCGGTCAACCACGCCAACACCCAGCCGTTTGTCGACGCCGAGTTCATCTTCGATCACAATGGACTGATCGACGATTTCCACGCCCGTTTCCGGCCCAGGATCGTCGCCGAACTCGAGCCGCACCACCTCGCCGGGATACTCGGCAATACCGAGTCCGAGTATCTGTTTGCCGTGTTGCGCCAGCTGCTGGCCAATGACCCGGACCTGCCCATGGAGGCGGCACTGGCGGAACTGATGCAGCGGGTAGAAGCCTGGGCGGACGGTGGACGCTGCCTGCTCAACATTGTAGTGAGCGACGGCGAGCGTCTCTACGCGGCACGCCATGCACTCAACGACGACTGCCCTTCCCTGTATTACACGACAGACGACGAACTGTTCCCCGATGCACAGCTGATCGCCTCGGAACGTCTCACCGAATCGTCCTTCTGGCGCAGCGTACCCGAGCATCAGATTCTGATACTCGACCCCGAAGAACCACCGGAGCTGATGTCGTTGTGAGTCGTGAAGCGCTCATCGAGGAGTTGGGCCAGACGCAGTCGCTGCTGCTGGCGCTGGCAGAAGACGTAGACGAAGCCACCTTCCGTACCCAGTTTCACAGCGACCTCAGCCCGCTGGGCTGGCACCTCGGACACTGCGTCTATACCGACTGCCTGTGGCTGCACGAGACCATACGCGGGGACGACAGCGTCACCGCCCCGATCGCCGATTTCTACACACCGCCCAACACACCGAAGTCGGAACGCGGCAGGCTGCTGCCGCCGCAGACCGCGCTGCTGACCTGGGCGCGCGAGCTGCAGCATTTCAACCTGCATTACCTGCGCAACCTGCCTGCCGAGTGCCGGCGTCATCCGCTGCTCGAGGATGACTACATCCTGCACTTTCTGATCCAGCATCACAGCCAGCACTATGAAACCATGGTGATGGTGCTGACCCAGAAGGCGCTCGCCGAGGAGCAGCACCTGGACCCGCCACCCGCACCACTGCAGGCCGCCGCGGTGTGCGGCGACAGCGCGTCTATCGCCGCCGGCCATTACCGCGTGGGATGCAAACGCCCGGCCGCCTGCGACAACGAAATGCCGGCGCAGCGCGCCGAACTCGGTCCTTTCGACATCAGCCGCTACCCGGTCAGTAACGCCGAGTATCTCGGCTTCATCGAGGATGGCGGCTACCGGCGCGATGCGCTGTGGGACGCGGCCGGCTGGAGTTGGCGCGAGCAGCGGCAGATTCAGCACCCCGATCACTGGCGCCTCAGCCGCGCGCACGGCTGGTACGCCACCGGCATGCGCGGCGCTTACCAGCTGGCCGCCGACCAGCCGGTGTCCGGGATCAGCCATTACGAAGCACGCGCGTTCGCGCGCTGGGCCAACGCGCGACTGCCGCACGAATACCAGTGGGAGGTTGCCTGCCGCTTCGGTGCGCTGGAGCAGACCGGCCGGGTGTGGGAATGGTGCGACAACACCTTTCATCCCTACCAGGGGTTCCAGCCGTTTCCCTACCCCGAATACTCCCAGCCCTGGTTCGACGGGCAGCACTTCAGCCTGCGCGGTGGCAGTCTGCACACGCGTCCGTCGGTCAAGCGCGCCAGTTTCCGGAACTTTTTCCAGGCGGATAAACGCCACGTGTTCGCAGGTCTGCGGCTGGTGTTCTAGCGTGTCTTCGACGTGGCCCTGAACACCATCTTAACCACAAAGGACACGAAGGACACAAAGGAACAAGCGCTTAAACATTTATCTGCGAATGGCACCAGACAACGCAGCCGATGCAGCGCACCCAGCGGCAGCCCTGAAAACTGCTTTGATTTTTCTTTATTTTTGACCTTCGTGACCTTCGTGTACTTTGTGGTTTAGGGAGGGGAACCGACCGGCATTTCCCCGCCGACAGCCGCAACAACTTCGTTTACAATCGGTCCATGCCGGATTCAGACAAACAGGGCACCACCCGCCTCGGCAAGGCCATGACCATTGCCGCCTGGGTTATAGCGCTGATTCTCTTCACTCTGTTTTTCCAGGACCGGCTGGACAAGCAGCGCAATCCGAACCAGTCGGTGTACACACGCATCAATGACGGCGGTGTGCGGGAAGTGCTGCTGAAACGCAATCGCTTCGGCCACTACGTGACCGTCGGCACCGTCAACAACCGGCCCGTCGAGTTCCTGCTCGACACCGGCGCGAGCGACGTGGCGATTCCGCTGGAACTGGCCGAGCAGCTGGGCCTCAGACGGGGCGCCGCTGTCCAGTACCAGACCGCCAACGGCGTGGTCACCGCCTACCGCACGCTGCTCGACAGCGTCACCATCGGGCCGATCGTGGTTCGCAACGTACCGGCCAGCATCAATCCCGGTCTCAGGGATATGGAGATCCTGCTCGGCATGAGCGTCCTGAAACGTATCGAGTTCACCCAACGCGGCGACACCTTGATTCTGCGCCCCTATGAATGACTTCATTGCGCAGCTGACCGCATGGACCGGTCAGGTGGCCGGCGCCCTGTGGGGCAGCGGCGTGACGCTGCTGCTGCTCCTCGGCATGGGTCTGTATCTGACCCTGCGCATGGGGCTGGTGCAGATACGCGGCTTCCGTCACTCGGTCGCGCTGATTTCGGGCGGTTACGACAACCCCGAGCACGAGGGCCAGATCAGCCACTTCCAGGCATTGGCCACCGCGCTGTCGGCGACCGTGGGCACCGGCAATATCGCCGGCGTCGCCACGGCCATTTCGCTGGGTGGCCCCGGCGCCCTGTTCTGGATGTGGGTAACGGCGTTCTTCGGCATGGCCACCAAGTTCACCGAGTGCACCCTGGCGCTGAATTTCCGCCGCATCGGCGCCTCTGGAGAGGTCGCCGGCGGCCCCATGTACACCCTGCTGCACGGCCTGAACATGAAGCGCGCCGCCACCTTTTTCGCGGTGTCGGCGCTGGTTGCGTCGTTCGGCATCGGCAACATGGTGCAGGCCAACTCGGTGGTCGACGGACTGGGATACCTGTTTCCGCAGGTGCGCGACAACGCCTGGCTCGCAGGCACCGTGATGGCGCTGCTGGTGGGCATGGTGATCCTGGGTGGCGTGACCCGCATTGCGCGCGTCGCCAGCGCCATCGTCCCGTTCATGGCGTTGCTGTATATCGGTGCCGCGGTGCTGGTGCTGGTCAATCACGTCGAGGCGATACCGCAGGCGTTCGCGACCATCCTCAATCATGCCCTCAACCCCTGGGCGGTGGGCGGTGCGGCGGTCGGCGAAGCGATCCGCTGGGGCGTGGCGCGCGGCCTGTTCTCCAACGAGGCCGGGCTCGGCTCCTCGCCAATGGCGCACGCCGCGGCGCGCACCAACGAACCGGTGCGCGAGGGCCTGGTGGCGATGATGGAGCCGTTTATCGACACCCTGGTGATCTGCACCATGACCGGGTTGGTGATTATCGTCACCGGCGCCGTGGACGTTGAAACCGCGGTACGCTGCATCAAGGCGGGGGCCTTCGAATACATCGTTAAGCCGGTGGAGGCGGATCGT
>CBDTYI010000284.1:0-3945 GCA_965364565.1 uncultured Gammaproteobacteria bacterium
GCCCCACTTGACCTCGAGCTGCTCCTGATCTTCTTTGGAGATGAAATCCAGGTCACTGCCCTGCCCTATCGCCGAGACAATGGTATCGAAGCTGTCCAGGTGCATGCGCTCCTCCTGCAGCACCGGTCGGGGCCGGCCGCCCTTGGGGTCGGGCACCATCTCGGCCTCGCCCCATTTGATGGCCACCCGGCCTGGCTGGTCGGCGTCCATGAGACCCGCGCGGCGTCCATAGCGGCGTTGCCGCCGCCGATCACCGCGACCGACTTGCCGATGCCCGGGTCGCGGCCGTTGGCGACCTCGTCCAGCACCCGCAGTCCGGCCATGACGCGCGGATGGTCCTCGCCCTGGATGCGCATGCTGGAGGGCACCCACAGTCCGGTGGAAATGAACACGGCATCGAAACCGTCCAGCAGTTCGGCCAGCTGGATGTCCCTGCCCACGCGGGTGTTGAACTTCATCTCGACACCCAGCGAGCGGATGTATTCGAGGTCCTTGTCCAGCGCCTCGTCCGGCAGCCGGTAGCTGGGCACGCCGTAGCGCAGCATGCCGCCGGCTTTGTCCTCGGCCTCGAACACGGTCACCGCGTGCCCCTTGCGGCGCAGGTAATAGGCGGCGCTCATGCCGCCCGGCCCGGCGCCGATGATCGCCACCCGCCTGCCGCTGGACCCCGGCTGATCGTTCAGGATGCGCTGGTAGTCCTCGGATGGAACCTGGTCGACGATGAACCGTTTCAGCCAGCGGATGGCCACCGGCTCGCCCAGGATTCCGACCGGACACACCGTCTCACAGCGCCGCGTGCAGATGCGCCCGCAGGTGGCCGGAAACGGATTGGTGCGGTACATCAGCTTCAGGCCCTGTTCGTAGTCACCGTCGCGGATGCTGCGGATGTAGTCGGGAACATCCATGTGCGCCGGGCAGGTGGCCACACAGATACCGCACTCCACACAGCGGTCCGCTTCCAGCTTCGCCTGTGCCTCGCTGTAGCCCTTGACCACTTCGGTAAACGACTCGACGCTCTCCTGCGGCCCGAGCATTTCCATTTCGATGCGTTTGGGGGGAAACAGGTGATAGTCGGGGTGACGGTGGTAACCCCCGGTGCGGCCATCCCAGCTCTTGTTTTCCATGCCGGCGACGAAGCGGAACTCGTCCGGGTCGGTGGTGAACCAGGCGTACTCGTTGCTCATGCGCAGCGAGCCGGCGGTGCAGATATCGACACACAGGCCGCACCAGCAACAGCGGCCGTAGTCGAAACGCGGCCTGAGCCCACTGTCGCCGCTGCGCGCTTCCAGCCCCTCCACCTCGACCATGTCGATGGCGTGGTTCTGGCAGATGGTGTAGCAGCTGCCGCAGCCCACACAGTCGTCGCTGAGGTTGATATGAAAACCGCGGTAGGCCGGTGCGCCGGGGCGTTCCTCGATGGGACGCATACTGACGGTGTAGGGCTTTTCGAAGGCGCGCTGCCAGACGAAGAACGGCGAAACCAGGTCTTTGAGTTTCATCGGGCTACCTCTCGATCTCCGGCGGATAGGTGTGCAGCGACACCATCAGGCCGGCGATATCCGCAATGTTGGTGCCCACCGCCAGCCGCTCCATGACGGCGATGGCGTGGGTGTAACTGGGGCCGCGCACGTGCACCCGGCGCAGGTACTCGCTGCCGTCGGTTACCAGGTAGTAGCCGTACTCGCCGCGCGTACACTCGGCCTTTACATAGGTCTCGCCGGGCGGAATTTTCCAGTGCAGCACGTTGGGCATGCGCGCCTGGAACGGACCGCTGTCGGGCGTGCGCTCGAGCATCTGGCGGATCAGGTCGATGCACTGGTGCATTTCCTGCTGGCGCACCCAGGCGCGTTCGTAGGCGTCCGAGGCGGTGCCGGTGATGACGTCGAAGTCGAGCTGGTCGTACACCAGGTAGGGCTCGTCCTTGCGCAGGTCGCGTTTGAAGCCGCAGGCGCGCGCATTGGGCCCGACGATGCCGTAGGGGTCGATCATGTCCGGAGTGATCAGCCCCAGCCCCTTGGAGCGCGCCTTGAACACGGCATTGTTGAACATCACCCGCTCGATTTCGTGCAGCAGCTTCTCGGTGCCCTTGAGGATTTCCAGGGTGCGTTCCTTCCAGCCGTCAGGCAGCACGTTGCGCACCCCGCCCGGCACGATGTACATATGATAGATGCGCGCACCGGTAAGTTCCTCGAACAGGTCGAGGATGTAGTCGCGGTAGGTGAGCGTCCAGTTCGGTACGGTGTAGAGGCCGAAGGCGCCGCTCATGCCCCCGGTCCACATCAGGAAACTGGCCAGCCGCATCATCTCCAGGTTCAGGGCGCGCAGCCACTGGGCACGCTCCGGCACCTCGATACCCGCCAGCTCCTCGACCGCAGCGGAATACAGGTATTCGTTGAAAGTCGGCTCGGGCACCGCGATGCGGCACACCACCGTGAAGTTCTGGATGAAGGTGCGCCGCTCCATGAATTTTTCGAAACCGCGGTGCAGATAACCTACGTGGGTCTTGCACTCGACGATCTCGTCACCGCACAGAGTGAGCTCCAGCGACATGTTGCCGGTGATACCGGGATGCTGCGGTCCCTGCCACAGCTTGACGTACTTGCCGGACGACAGATCGATCGGTTCGGGCTGAACCATGTCGAGCGAAGAGGAATGGGTGGGGAGCTGCGCCATCAGTTGTCACCGCCGCGGTTGGGAAACATCACTTCGTGCATGTGGTCGCGCGGGTCCTCGCTGTGCCGGCCGTCACGGCTGACGAAAGTCCGCTCGCAGAATTCCACGGTGTCGAATTCCCTGCGCATGGGCGGAATATCCTCCCAGCCCTCCAGGCAGAAATCCTCGTCCAGGCGCGGGCTGCCGGGAAAGCGGATGCCCCACAGCTCGCGCAGTTCGCGCTGGTAAGTCCAGGCCTGCGCCCAAAGCGTATGGATGGAGGTCATTTCGGCGTTTTCGCGTTCGATGTCGACGTGCACGCTGAGAGTGGATTTGTCGGCATAGTTGTGCAGCATGTACACCAGGGTGAACATGCCGTGTTCGATCTGGTCTATCGCGGTCATGAAGTTCAGGTGGGTGTAGCCTTCCCGGTCGCGCAGCTCGCGGATCAGGGTCTCGGCCAGGTCCTTGTCGACACTGATGGTGGTGAGTCCCGGCCTGCGTTCGATAATGTCCGTGATGTGGAACTCTTTCGACAGTCTTTCCAGCATGCGGTTCATTGACTTCATTCTCCGGGTCAGCGTCGCTCACCAGTTGTAGTCGGGCATGTTCCAGTTCTTGATGACGCGCTTCTGGTTGGCCTTGTACCAGTCGAAGTTCTCGACATAACGGTTGGCACCGTCGCACTGGCCTGCCTTGATCATCTTCTTCAGCTCCACCAGTCCGCCGACCAGCACCTCGGGGCGCGGCATGCAGCCGGTGATATACAGATCCACCGGGATGTACTGATCGAGGCGCTTGATGGTGTTGTAGCTGTCCCAGTACATGCCGCCATTGATCGGGCAGATACCGAGCGAGATGACGAATTTCGGGCCCTGCATCTGCTCGTAGCTGCGCACGATGCGCTTCAGGGTTTTTACCGAGGAATAGCCGCCGATAATGAACACCGACGACTGGCGCGGTGTCGGCCGCCCCGCCACACCGAAGCGGTTGGCGTCAAAGCGCGCCGTCATCAGCGGGCGCAGCTCGATGGCGCCGCAGCCGGTGCCGAAGGCCAGGATCCACAGGGAATTGGCCCGGCACCAGTTGGCGAAATCCTCCACTGCCTTGATGGGATAAGGCTCATAAGCCTTGGGACGGGCGTTGCAGAACAACTCCCGCTCCTCCGGGCTCAGCCCGGCGTTTTCCAGTGTCGCTTCGGTGCTCAGGCTCTTGATCATGGTCCTATCCTCGCTGGCGGCTTTCGCCTGCATTGCAGTGGGCAATCGTATCCGCACAAGCCCTGATCAATCC
>CBDTYI010000285.1:0-3942 GCA_965364565.1 uncultured Gammaproteobacteria bacterium
GGCCATTCGGCACAGCCTCATGGCGTTCGGCTCACGCAAAGCGGTGCTTTGCGCAGGACGTTCGCCTCACCCTCTCGCCCCGACCAATTCCATTCCGTCATTGATCGGGCCGTTCCGATTCCCGGCCATTCGGCACAGCCTCATGGCGTTCGGCTCACGCAAAGCGGTGCTTTGCGCAGGACGTTCGCCTCACCCTCTCGCCCCGACCAATTCCATTCCGTCATTGATCGGGCCGTTCCGATTCCCGGCCATTCGGCACAGCCTCATGGCGTTCGGCTCACGCAAAGCGGTGCTTTGCGCAAGACGTTAGCCTCACCCTCTCGCCCCGATCAACGTTCCCCCTGAGCAGAATCACAGCTTAGGACCTTGAGTGTCAGCAGGGTTTCCCCATCCTCCACGCCTTCCCCCATACGGTCATGCCCAAGTTATGGGCCAGGCCGGTGACCGTATTGACGATCAATGCCTCGTTCTCGCCAGATTCCATGTTGCCTACAAAGGAACGATCGATCTTTAGCGATGAGACACGCCGGCGCAGAATCTCCAGCAATTGCTCGACCCGTTTCATGATGCCGGCCACACTGGTTACGGACGCAATAACGATGGCGGATTCGTCTCCGCCCAGTCGTACCAGCAGGTCGTCGGGGCCCATGGCGTCGAGAATTCTCGGGCCCAGCCGGCGCAACAGCAGGGGGTTGGCCATCGTTTCCAAGCTGTTGTCCCAGCCGGGCGTGCAGTGCCGAACGATTGGGTAGTTGGGTCAGGGATTCATGAGTTGCCCGGCATTCGAGGTCATGCGCATATCCGAGTTGCTGGCGGGCGCTGTGTTCGACAAAGGGCACAATGTGATATTCCGGACGCACGCCGCGCGGTGAGACGCTGGAATCCGGGTAGCCGCAGGGAATCTCCAGCAGGGCCTGACGCAGATCGCGAGTAACCGGCCGGGTGTCCTGCCGGGTCGGGTGCCGAATGTAACCATTGGCCTGCACACCCGGATAGTGCTGCGGTATATACGAGCTGTCGATGAAGGTCTAAAACTCCTCCTATGTCACATAGTGACTGGCACAGAACAGGGAACGAAGCGACTTGAGAACATCCGCTTAGTGCGGCATGCGTTGCCTGACCTCGGCCTCGGTCATCTGGACAGCAGCATCAAAGTGGGCGCGTTGGCGGGCATCTGAGTGTCTGTCCGCCATATGCCAGGCAAGCACAGACAGGCCCAGTGTTATCGCCAGTACAATATAGCTGACAAGCTCAGTGGGCTGCCTGGTTGCAGATGTTGGAGAGTCGGACATGGCCATGGATCACCGCACTCTTGCGAAGCTGGCAAACAACCGCCGAGGATACTGAGCGATTGTTCGCCCTTCCGGTGGCGTTCCACAATTACCGAGGTCAAAAGAGGATTTCGGCGGGAATCTTCCGGCATACGGGGCGATCCGCCCAACCGTGTGAGCAACGAACTCATCCGTATGGAGATATCAACACCTTGCAACTGGTGAAGCTGCAGGTCGGGGTTGTTGACATGCTAAAGTAGACGTATCCGCACCAACGCGAAGGCGTTGTCGGTGTCACCGGTCCCGACCTCCAGGATCGCGGGCGAACCGGTCCGGGATATGGCTGCGACAAATGCGGTACCCGGGTGACACCGCAGATCGGTAACCGTCAAGAAGCGTCGGACTCGAATGGAATTCAAAGACTATTACGCAATCATGGGCGTCAAGCGCGATGCCACCCAGGATGAGATCAAGCGCGCCTATCGAAAGCTGGCGCGCAAGTACCATCCGGACGTCAGCAAGGAGCCGGACGCCGAGGCGCGTTTCAAGGCCGTGGGCGAGGCCTACGAGGTGCTCAAAGATCCGGAAAAGCGCGCCGCGTACGACCAGCTGGGTGCCAAGTGGAAGGCCGGCCAGGATTTCCGGCCGCCGCCGGACTGGGACCAGGGTTTCGAGTTTCACGGGGGCGAACCTGCCGGTGCCGATGCCGAGCAGTTCAGCGACTTCTTCGCAAGCCTGTTCGGGCGCGGCGGTTTTACACCGGGCTACGGTGCTTATGGTCGGCGCGCGCAGCGCGAGTTTCATGCGCGTGGTGAAGACACCTACGCCAGAGTACTGATCGATCTGGAGGATGCCTACCACGGGGCGACGCGCACCCTCACCCTCAAGCACTCGGAGCTGGGTTCCGATGGACGACCGCAGTTGCAGGAACGCACGTTGAATGTGCGCATCCCCCGGGGCGTGCGTCAGGGGCAGCACATTCGCCTGGCGAAACAGGGTGGGGCGGGAATAGGCAAGGGTGAACCCGGTAACCTGTATCTCGAAGTCGAATTTCGTCCCCATCCCTTCTATCACGTCGAGGGCAAGGACGTGTTTCTCGATCTGCCGGTGACACCCTGGGAAGCGGCGTTGGGCGCGATGGTCAAGGTGCCGACACCGTTGGGAACGGTGGATTTGAAAATTCCCGCAAATTCTTCGGGGGGGCGCAAACTAAGGTTGAAAGGTCGTGGCATACCGGCCAGGGAGCCGGGAGACCTCTATGTGGTGTTGCAGATCGCGGTCCCGCCGGCGCAGACCGAAGCCGCCAAGACCGCCTATCGTGAGTTCGCGAAGGTGCTCAATTTCAACCCACGCGCACGCCTGGGAGTGTGATCCGTCATGAGCAAAGAGCTACTGTCACTGGTGTCGGGCGAGGTCCTGGACGAGGACGTCGAGTTGACGCTGGTCGAGTTGTGCCAGGCCTGCCAGATGCAGGCGGAACAGGTGTTCGATCTGGTCGAGCAAGGCGTGATCGAGCCGCTCGGTCAGGATCCGGCGCGCTGGCGGTTCCGGGGCATCAGCATGCGACGGATCCTTCTCGTCCAGCGGCTGGAGCGGGACCTGGGCGTCAATGTTGCCGGCGCGGCCCTGGCACTGGACCTGCTCGAAGAACTGGAGCGGCTGCGCGCCCGACTGCGTCGGTTCGAGGGGTAACAGCATGCAGGTAACCAACATTGAGATTCTGATGGATGCGCGGTCACGACAGCACCTGCAGCGCACCGGTATTGTGCTGGCCGTGGTGGGTCTGGTGGGCATCGTGTTGCCACAGGTGATTTCCATCACGCTGTCCCTGTTCGTCGCTGTTTTGTTGATTGTTTCCGGGTTGGCAACCGCTTACTTGAGCTGGCAGAATTATGCCCGTTTTGGTCTGGCCTGGCTCAAGCCCTTTATTCTCATCACCCTGGGGATGTTGCTGGTTTTTTATCCGGCGGCGGGTGCGGCAGCACTGGGATTGCTGTTGATCGTTTTCTTTCTCATGCAGGCTTTCGCCAGCATCAGTTTCGCGCTTGCCATCCGGCCGCATGGCGGCTGGCTGTGGACCCTGGTAAGCGGCGTCCTGTCCTTGTTACTGGCGGTAATATTCATCGTTGGCTGGCCGTTCAGTGCTGTGGCGCTGGTCGGACTGTTCATCGGTATCAGCCTGCTGTTTGAGGGCGTAGCCCTGGTGATGCTGGCGCGCGCTGCAACCCATATTGACGCCTGATTGATTGCCCATGGACATCGAGCAGGCCCGTACCTTCCTCGCCATTGCCGCTCACGGCAGCTTCCTGGAGGCCGCCGGTCGGCTGCACGTCACCCAGTCCACTGTGAGCGCGCGCATCCAGCACCTGGAGGCCGATCTCGGCGCCCGCTTGTTTGTGCGTAACCGCGCCGGCGCCAGCCTCACGCCGGCCGGCCGTCGCTTCCTGCAGCACGCCAAGACGCTGGTGCTCACGGTGGAGCAGGCCCGGCACGATGTCGGTCTGCCGAGCCGGTATCGCGCTACCATTCGCATCGGCGGACGAATCGCCTTATGGGAGGGATTTCTGCCTCGCTGGGTCGGCTGGATGCGCGCTGCCGCTGCCGACATCGCCATCCGCAGCGAGATTGGTTTCGAGGAAGACCTGATGCGGCGCCTGATCGAAAGCACTTT
>CBDTYI010000286.1:0-3923 GCA_965364565.1 uncultured Gammaproteobacteria bacterium
TATGGATTGTTTTGCCGTATGTCCCGAGCCGCAGGTAATCCGGCCGGCGCTTAAGGGTGCGGACAAGGGCGTCGGACCGGTGATCACCGGGCTCAACTGCACCAACTGCGGGCGCTGTATCGATGTCTGCGCGCGTGATGTGTTCAGATTTGGCAGTCGCTTCAACAACCGGAGCGAGACTTCAGTACAACGGCGGGCGCCCCGCGAGCGCGGGCTGCCTGCAGACGATTCCCCCGGAGTGGAGGTTTTACGATGATCAAGCAACTATCGATGGCAGTGGTGCTGCTCGGTGCGGCGGGCTTTGCGATGCAGGCGGTATCCGAGGATTTCGTGTCTCTGCGCGGGCATACCGACCTGGAGACGGAATCCGCCGCTCCGGAACTGAAGCACTACCAGAAGGACGGCGAGCCGATCACGCGTGACTACGTGCAGCAGCCGCCACTCATTCCCCACAAGATCGACGGCTACTGGATCGACCATAAGTCGAACAAGTGCCTGACCTGTCACAGCTGGGCCAACTACAAGGAAGCGGGCGCGACCAAGATCAGCCAGACCCATTTCGAGGATCGCGACAAGCACGTGCTGGCGAACGTGTCGGCACGCCGCTACTTCTGCACCCAGTGTCACGTGCCGCAGGTGGAAGCGCCGCCGCTGGTGGAGAATACCTTCAAACCCATTACCGCGATTTCCGGTAAATAGAGACAGCCAACGCTTACAGGTGCAGTCATGACCGATAACAACTCGACCGAATGCAAAGGACTCCTGTGCGGCCTGTGGCGGGCCCTGCGGCGCCCGTCGCTCAGGTATTCGCTAGGCACAATCACGGTGGTCGGTTTCGTCGCCGGCATCATTTTCTGGGGCGGCTTCAACACCGCCATGGAAATGACCAACAACGAGGAGTTCTGCATTTCCTGCCACGAGATGGAGGACTACGTATTCCAGGAATACAAGGACACCATCCACTACGCCAACCGCACCGGAGTACGCGCGACCTGCCCGGACTGCCATGTACCCAAGGAATGGCACCACAAGGTGGTGCGCAAGATCCAGGCCACCAATGAACTGTTTCACAAGGTGATGGGCACCATCGATACGCCGGACAAGTTCGAGGCCAAGCGCCTGGAACTGGCGCAGAACGTCTGGCGTGCCATGAAGAAAACCGATTCGCGCGAGTGCCGCAACTGCCATGACTACGATTCCATGGACTTCACGGCCCAGGGTCGTCGCGCCATGAACCGGCACTCGGTGGGGCTGGAGGAAGGCCAGACCTGCATCGACTGCCATAAGGGCATCGCCCACCGCCTGCCCGACATGCACGACGTCGATCCCACCATCGTGGTGGGGCAGAGGTGACCCGATACCTGTTCCTTTACGGTTAAGGGGTCTTCTTCAGCCAAACGCCCGGTAGAACCACAGCCTAGCCGCCGGTCATGGACATGAAACGCAGGACCTGCTCGGGTTTGTCGCGGAACTCGTGGCGTTCCGGTTTGCGTGATATGGCCGAAACGATCGCCTGCTCCAGGGCCGCGTCGCTTGCGCCGGCGCGCAGCAGCGGGCGCAGATCCAGCTTGTCATCCTGTCCGAGGCACAGGTACAGGGTGCCGTCGACCGACAGGCGCACCCGGTTGCAGGTGGCGCAGAAGTGCTGGGAGATGGGGGTGATAAAGCCGATGCGCAGCCGGGTTCCGGCCACCTGCACGTAGCGCGCCGGACCGCCGCCGGGCATTACGCCGGGCAGCAGGTCGAAGCGCTGCTCCAGGCGTCTGCGCACTTCCTGCAGGTCCAGGTAACGCCGGCTGGCGGTGCGCCCGGTGTCGCCCATGGGCATGGTTTCGATAAAGCGCAGGGTGAAGTCGTGTTCGATACAGAACTCGACCATATCCTCCACTTCGTCGTCGTTGACGCCCGCCATGACCACCATGTTGATCTTGACGGGGCTGAAGCCGCTGGCTTTGCCCGCCATCAGGCCGGACAGCACCTTGTCCAGTTTGCCGCCGGTGATATCCCTGAAACGCTCCGCGCGCAGGCTGTCCAGGCTGACATTGATGCGCGATATGCCGGCCGCGCGGAGCGTACCTGCCTGCCTGGCCAGCCGTGTCGCATTGGTGCTGAGCGACAGATCCAGTATGCCCGGCAGGGCCGCGAGGCGCGCGGCCAGAGCGGGCAGGTCCTTTCGCAGCAGCGGCTCGCCGCCGGTGAGGCGGATGCGGCTGACGCCCAGACGCCCGAAGGCGCCGATAACGCGCTCGATCTCATCGAACGTCAGCCAGTGTTCCGGGATCTCGAAGCCGCGGAATCCTTGCGGCATGCAATAGCTGCAGCGCAGGTCACAGCGATCCGTGACCGACAAGCGGACGTATTCTATGGCTCTACCGAAGGGGTCGACGAGTTGCGTGTGCACAGCCTGAGCTTAGCCGGGATTAGACAGCGCAACAATACGACCATTTGTGGGGGGATGCCCTTGACATGCGTCAAGGCCTGGCTCTCTGGGTGACACAAAGGCGTTAAACCGCTACTACCCGAAGGGCACAAGGGACGCGAACGACGCGAAGTGTTTTGTCTATTGAGGGCTGTGAACGTTTGGGTGCAGTTGCCGGGTTATTGCGCAAACAGCCGCCAGAATAAGTCTTCCTCAGCGTCCTTCGCGGTCAATCAACCGACAGTTTGATAGTACAGATTCTGCGGGTGGTTGGCCTGGGCAAAGAAAAACCAGCGTTCCGCCATGAGGCCCAGGTACTGCACGGCGAAGGCGATGGCGAACACGGCACCCGCCTGGGTGGCCATTCCCAGCGACAGCAGTGCGATCGGTACGGGAAATACCAGCACCAGGAACAGCCACTTGACCAGATTGAAAACGAACCGCGGCGCACCGTGAAAAAACTCGCGGGTATTGAACGAACCGGTCATGAAGCCCTGTGATTTCTGTGCGATCCTGGCGTGGCGAATACCGATGGCGGTGCGCAGCGTCGATCTGTGCTGGATGCGCGCATTGCGAATCAGGCTTGAGATGCGCGTGACCAGTGCGGCCAGCGTCAGAATGATGGCCCAGCCGCCGTAGAAAGGGGTGAGATCCGAACCCTGGTAGGCGGCGAAAGCGGTGGTCAGGGTGAAACCGGATGCCGACCCCAGCAGCGTGTAGTTCACCACGGTCAGCGGCGTGGCCCATTCCTGCAGGAACTTGATGCAGGCATAGATCATGGCGGTACACAGAAACAGGGTGAAGGCCATTATTGTGTTCAGCGCGCCGATAATCAGCGACAGGTCCACGGCGAAGGTTTCGCGGAAGGTGAACAGTACCGGGTTCCAGCCGAAATAATGGATCACCCCGTACAGCGCCGTCATGCCCATGAACGCCGGCAACACAATGACTTCGCGCGACAGCCAGGAGGTGCGCCACTGGCTGGCGGCGCGCCAGCCGCGCTCCGGATGACCCAGATGGAAGAATGAGGCGAACAGGCCGGCGACCAGAAACAGCACCGCGACCGCACTGCCGGCGCCGTAGAAAGTGGCCGAATCCTGCACCGGCAGGACCTTCACCACCGAGTACAACTGGCCGGTATAGAGTGCCAGAAACAGCCCCTGGCCCACGCCGATCAGCGTGGTGAGAAAAATTACCGAAAATGCGGGGTGCACTGCTGTTCTCCTGTAAATGCATTTAATCAGCCACGGAATACACGGAAAGCACGGAAATCTCGTTTCAGTCAGCGGTGCGTACAGTCGTCAGTGTGAGTGACTGAGTGGTGCGACATATCCTCTCGCCCGTGTACTTCACCGCAGCTGCCGCATTTCTATTTCCGTGTCTTCCCTGCCTTCCGTGGCTAGTTGTCTACATAGGGTGCCACCCGCCGCCGGTCTCGCGTTCGGTGCGTTGCGCGAACCCGGAGGTTCCACCGGCAGCTTTCCCCGGCGACGGATGACATTGA
>CBDTYI010000287.1:0-3882 GCA_965364565.1 uncultured Gammaproteobacteria bacterium
CATCATGGTGGAGAACTTGCGCAGGAAATAGTAGGCCAGCAGCGGAATATCATCGCGCCGTTCGCGCAGGGCCGGAAGGGTCAATGTGACGACGCTGAGCCGGAAGTAGAGATCGTTGCGCATCTGTCCCTCGTCGACCGCGGCCTTCAAGTCGCGATTGCTGGCCGCGATAACGCGCACGTCGATATTGATGGGCTGGGTTGAACCGACGCGCATCAGCTCGCGCTCCTGCAGCACGCGCAGCAGCTTGACCTGCATCAGCAGCGGCATTTCCGCGACCTCGTCGAGGAACAAGGTGCCACCCTGCGCCGCCTCGAACAGACCGATCTTGGTAGCGTTGGCGCCGGTGAACGCGCCTTTCTCGTGTCCAAACAGCTCGCTGGCCGCGATCTCCTCGTGCAGCGCACCACAGTTGAATGCCACAAACGGACCTTCCGAACGCTCGCTGTGCTGGTGGATGAAACTGGCCAGGAGTTCCTTGCCGGTGCCCGACTCGCCGTGGATCACTACGCTGGTATCGGTAACGGCAATCTGGCGCGCGGTATCCAGCAGGCGCTGCATACCCAGGTCCTGGGTGATGATGGAAGCGCGGCTCGAGATCTCATGGATGAGTTCCTTGAGCTGGGTATTCTCGCGCCTGGCCCGGCTCAGCTCGAGCGCTGAGCGCACGACCTCGCGCGCTTCGTCGAGGCGAAACGGCTTGGCGATATAGTGATGGGCGCCGGCCTTCATGGCCTCGACCGCTGAATCGAGCGTGGCGTGCCCCGTGATCATAATGACCGGCACCTCGGGTGTCGTTTCACGGATGTGGCGCAGGACATCCATGCCGTCGATGCCGGGCATGCGCAGATCCGTTAGTACCAGATCGAACAGGGTGCTCTGCATCGCCGCCAGGCCACTCTCTCCGTCCTCGCACGCGGTTACGGTATAGCCCTCGCGTTCCAGCACGTGGCTCAGGTTCGACAGCGCAATAACCTCGTCGTCGATCAGCAGAATATGCGGTTTGTCTTGTTCGTTCATGACACCTCCTGTTCGCCCGGCGCCGCGCGCTCGAGCGGCAACCAGATCGAGAATCGGGCCCCCCCTTCGGGGCGGTTCTCGACCGCGATACATCCGCGATGTTCGTTGATAATCTCTTCGACCAGGTACAGCCCCAGACCGGTGCCCTCACCGCCGGCCTGGGTGGTAAAAAAGGGATCAAACAGCTTCGGCAGATGGTCTTCAGGGATACCCGGTCCGTCGTCGTCGACGCGTATCAGCATGATGTGCGTAAACCGGCTGATCCCGAGCGTGTCGCCGGCCAGGTTATTGGTATTGACCGGTTTGCACTCCTGCCAGGTGCTCTGCCGCCCGGTGATCCAGATATTCTTCGCGCCGGCGTGCGCGGCGTTTCTGATGAGATTGATGAACACCTGCTGCATGCGATCGCGATCCGCCAGCACGATGCCATCGGTGACATCTTCGATGTGCAGGAACACGTCCTGCGGCAACTGGCGGTGAATAAGCAGCGCCGCAGCCCGTACCAGTTCCGCGGCACCGAGCAGCTGCATCTGCTGGGTCGGTTGGCGCACCGTATCCAGCAGGCGCCGGACAATGCGTCGTGCCCGCTCCGTCTCGCCATCGATATGTGACAGCCACTGCCTGCGCAGATCCTCCCGCGTCGTCCCGTCATCCTCCATGAGCAGTTGTGCGGAGGTGGAAATATTGGACAGCGGATTGTTTAACTCATGTGCCACACCGGACACCAGCACACCGAGCGCGGCCGCCCGTTCGTGACGCCGCAACTGGTTCTGATGCTCACGGATCTGTTCCAGCATGGAATTGAAATGGAACACGAAGGACTGGATTTCCTTGTCGTTGGAGGGCAGCGTCAACATCTGAACGTTGTCCTCGGCGAGCTGATCGAGCTGGTTTTCGAGCTGCGCCAGCGGGCGGACCACCCGGCGTACCATGAACATGGCGCTGACCAGTCCGATCAGAATCACGGTCGCCGAGGCGACCATCAGTGTCTTGACCGCGACTCGCGTGGTCTCGGTGAGTATGGCCCGCTGACGCTGGGCAACATCCTGGGTCAGAAGCGACAACTGGTGACCGGTGGCGCGTATGTCGTCCTGCCTGGAGGCACGTAGTGCCGGGTCGAGGCCGGTATACTCGTCCAGCTGGTCGCTATACCGCTGTAGCAATTGCTCGAGCTGCTGCAGCTCCTCCGGTCCGGCAATGGCAGCGAACACCCGGTCGCCCTTGCTCATCGCAGAGCGCGCCACTTCCAGTTGCAGCCGGAGCTGTTCCAGATCGTTCGGATCGTGGTACAGGAACAGGTTCTTTTCGTCACGGCGAATGTTCTGGCTCGCGACATACAGCTCGTCGACCGATTCGCCTTCCACTATATGGGTCTGCATGTAATGCAGGTCGGCGATGACTACCGCGACAAAGATCAGCAGGGCCCCCTTGGAAAGTCCGTAGGATGTAAGGATTTTGCTGCGCAGGCTGGTCATGGCTGTGGGCTGTCCGACGCCGGGTTGGAAGGCGTTGCATATTACAACACTGTTGCAGCCGATCTCCAGTGTCTCCCGGGGAAGCGTTACAGTGTGAAACAGGCGAGAAACGAGGAGATTTTATAAGACATTGTTTTGTAATCAATTATAAATTTGGCACACTCCATGCAGCAATACTCATAAACCCTTCAACACTGGAGTCCGTCATGAAGATGCTCACCGAAACGATGAAACAGATGCTCGATGCTTTGGCCTTCGCCGACGCAGGTGAATACCTGACCCGGCGGGAAAAGTCTCGTGTTCTGGGCCAGAAGTCCGGTGTCATCGAAAGGGCGCCCTTCATCCCCGAGCCCGTCAAGGTGCGCTCTGGCAGCACCGCGCGTCGTGTGGCCCTGTACCTGGGCAGCGAGTTGCCGCCCGAAGTCCTGGACTATGTCATTCAGACCTGCGCTCGTCTGCAGCACGCACTCACGGTAGTGACCTTCCAGTCCGAGAACACCGCCCGGGCGCTGTTGGACCCTCACCGGCAGGCACTCGAAGCGGCTGGCGTGGAAATGGAACTGGTAACCCTGAGTGGTGAGCCGATGTCCGGCCTGCAACGGTATCTGCGCAGCCATCCGGAGATCGCGTTCCTGGCCTGCAAGGATGCCGGTTACCTGGGACGCAGCTACCTCAACGGAACCAAGGCCAAGAACGCCCTGCCGGTTCCGGTGGTGGTCGTGACCACCGCGGCCGAGAGCAGCGGCGCTCTGGACCAGCCGGCTGCGGACAGCAACCGCAGTGGGGCCGTGGTCGCCTGAACGGCCTGTTCGCATAGAAACGGGTCCTTCTGCGGGCCCTTCTGTTAGACTTGGCGGCCTATACGTGCACGGCATGTCTCCGACGCACGCCGCTGCCCCCGGTTCAGGTTTCTATGTGGTTGAAGTGTGTTAGAAAAACTCTTTCCGTTTTTACGGTGGTTCCCGCCCAGCGCTGAAAATCTGCGCGCCGACCTGATCGCCGGCATTACGATCGCGATGATCCTGGTGCCGCAGAGCATGGCCTACGCATCACTGGCAGGCCTGCCGGTCGTGTACGGGTTGTACGCGTCCTTCCTGCCCGTAATCGTCGCGTCCTTGTGGGGCGCATCGCGCTTCCTGCACACCGGCCCGGTCGCCATGCTGTCGCTGATGTCGGCGGCCGCCATCGAGCCGCTGGCCAGTCGCGGCAGTGAAGAATTCATCCAGCTCTCCATGCTGCTTGCCCTGCTGGTGGGTATCCTGCGCCTGGCGCTGGGCCTGTTCCGCATGGGCGTGCTGATCAATCTCGCTTCCCACCCGGTTATTCTCGGCTTCACCAATGCCGCCGCGTTGATTATCGGTCTGTCGCTGGTGAACAGTTTCCTCGG
>CBDTYI010000288.1:0-3879 GCA_965364565.1 uncultured Gammaproteobacteria bacterium
GATAATAGCCACCTCCTTCACAGAGCGGCACATGGCTGCCACCAGCAGGCTGAACCCCAGCACCGCGCCAGCGATCGTGGTGCGCCGCACCCGGCCCCTTCGCTCCGGGCGCGGCCTCGTCATTGCGCAGGGCATAGCCATCCATGGCCGAGGCGGCAAAGGGCGGCTGATCGCGCCGCGCGACCGCGTCCTGCGCCAGCACCCGTCCGCCCGCCTGCGCCAGCGGCACGGTTTCGGTGCCGGCCGACTACAGCGAACTGGGCATGCTGCTGATCACGGTCAGCAGCATCGGCTTGCTGTTGCCGCTGGCAGCGATCGTTCTGGTCAAGATGACGCGACTGCGCAGCGCCTGAGCAGAGCGCGCACCAGAGGCGAAACCGGGATAACCTGCTGCAATGTTTTTCACGATACACTGAGCGCATGACACAGTCCTCACTGCTAAGCGAACTGGTCGATCTGCACGCGGCGCTGCGGCTCGACAGCCACACCGCACTGGACCACCGCAAACAGCGCGATCGGCGCATCGGGCAGGCGCTGCAGCAACACAGGCACGACCCGCTCAAACAGCTGCACGGCTGGCTCGAGCGGGTCGAGCTGCCGGGCTGGAAGCGCGCCGGCCATGATGCCGTGCAGCTCTATCACGTGCTGTGCCTGATTCTGGTCATCGCGGGACTGGCCACCGGCTGGGGACTGGCGCGCGCGGTACTGCACTACACCGGCGAGGCACCCATCAACATCGTCAATGCACTCGGACTGCTGGTGCTGCCGCAACTGCTCCTACTGCTGCTGTGGCTGGTCGCCGCCGTCCCGCACCGGCTGCCGCTGTTCAGCAGCCTGCAGTCCGCCCTGCGCTTGCTCAATCCGGGCCGCCTCGCGGGGCTGCTGGCGCATTTTTTTCCGCAGCAGCGGCGCCAGAGCCTGGAAGCACTGTGGGACAGCGAGAACGCGCTGCTGCTGGCGCCGGCCGCGCGCTGGCTGTTCTCGCTCTGGTCACAGCTGTTTGCGTTCTGGTTCAATGTCGGCGTCCTGTTCGCGCTGTTCTACCTGATCTCCTTCTCCGATCTTGCCTTCGCCTGGAGCACTACGCTGAATCTTGACAACAGCAGCTTCCACCGCCTGCTGGCCGCGCTCGCCTGGCCCTGGCACAGCCTGTTTCCGGATGGCGTGCCGAGTGCCGAACTGGTGGAGATCAGCCGCTACTACCGCCTCGACGAGGGGTCGCTGACCACCGGGCCCGGGGCAGCCGCACGCCTGGGCGGCTGGTGGCCTTTTCTGGTGGCCGCTGTGGTCTGTTACGGATTGCTGCCGCGGCTGGTGACGCTGGCGTTCTCCTGGCTGCGCTTCCGGCATCACCTCGGCAAGGCGCTGCCGCGGCTGCCCGGCGCACCGGAACTGCTGGCGAGAATGAACTCGCCGCTGATCAGCACCGCGGCGCTGGGCCCCGAAACCGCAGCGGAAATGCCGTCCGGTAATGACAGCGTGCCGACCCAGACCGCGGCCTACCGGCTAAAGTCTGCAGTCGTCGACTGGTGCGGTGCGGTCGAGAACCGCGCACAGATCAGCGCGCACCTGCAGGCCATGGGCATCGAGCCACTGGATTTTCTCGACGCCGGCGGAACACGAACCACGGCCCAGGACAAGGCCACCGTCGCGGCGCTGTGCAAAAAGGGCGGCGACGGGGTGGCGGTAATCGCCAAGGCGTGGGAGCCGCCGTTGCTGGAATTTCTCGATTTCCTGCAGGAAATCCGCACGCAATGCGGCCAGCGCCGGCCGCTCATCGTCGTGCTGTGGGGCGGTCCCTCCGGCGTCAGCGAGCGTGACAGCGATGCGTGGCGGCTCACGCTGCGCCAGCTCAGAGATCCCGACCTGCACCTCGAGACCATCGGGACGGCGCCGTGAGCACCCCCGTTTTCGCCATCGTCGGGCATCCCAACAAGGGCAAGAGCAGCATTGTCTCGACCCTGGCCCGCGATGAAACGGTGGCGATCTCTCCGCTGCCCGGTACCACCGTCGCCAATCGCGAATACCCCATGATTATCGACGGCGAGACGCTCTACCTGCTGATCGATACGCCCGGCTTCCAGCGCGCCCGCGCCGCGCTGGAATGGCTGCAGGCGCACGCCGCTTCCGCCGTCGATCGGGCCGACACCGTGCGCCGCTTTATGGAGCAATACCGCGACGATGCCCGGTTCGCCGCCGAGTGCCGGCTGTTGACGCCGTTACTGCAGGGTGCAGGCATTCTCTACGTGGTCGACGGTTCGCGCCCCTTCGGCGCGGAGTACGAGGCGGAGATGGAGATTCTGCGCTGGACCGGTCAACCCAGCCTGGCGCTGATCAACATGATCGGGGCAGCGGATTACAGCGCCGAGTGGAGCCGCGTGCTCGGACAGTACTTTCGTATCGTGCGCGTGTTCAATGCCATGACCGCCGACTTCGACAAGCGCGTACAGCTGCTGCGCGCGTTCGGGCAGATACGGGAAGACTGGCACGAACCGCTGGAGCGTGCGGTGCAGATACTGGAAGCGGAACAGGCCGAGCGCCGCAAGCTGTCGGCGCGCATTGTCGCAGAGGCCGTCGGCACCATGCTGACCCATAGCCGCCAGCGCGGGCTGACCGATGCCGAAGCGGAAAGCACAGCCCTGGAACAGCTGCGCGACCAATACCAGCAGGATCTGGCAGGCATGGAACAGCAATGCCGCAGCGACGTGGAGCAGGTCTACGACCATAAACACCTCGAGCGCCAGGAAGCCGTGATGCAGCTCCTGGACACGGACCTGTTCGCCACCGAAACCTGGAAGCTGTTCGGTCTGACCAGACGCCAGGTCGTCGCTACCGGCAGCGCCGGCGGCGCGGCTGCGGGCGGCGTCATCGACGTGGCAACCGGTGGCCACTCGCTGCTGCTGGGAGCCGGAATCGGCGCGCTGATCGGCGGCGTCTCGGCCTGGGTCGGCGCCGAGCGTATCGCCCATATCAAGGTGCTGGGTTCACCCCTGGGAGGCAAGACGCTCAGCGTCGGGCCGATGCGCAGTATCAACTTCCCCTACGTTGCGCTGGGCCGCGCCCTGCTGCACCACAAGATGGTCGAAGACCGCACCCACGCGCAGCGCGGCCCCATCGAACTGATGCGCCAGCCGGGCGGCCTGCAGAGTCTCGATGGCGAGCGCCGCAAACGGCTCGAAAAGGTGTTTGCGGCCATCCGCAAACAGGACGCGCTCAAGCCGGAACTGCTGGACTCGCTTGCGGAACAGATCGAAGAGCTGATGGCGTCTGCGCCGTCCGCGGCAGCGGCTGATTCCGACCCCGAGCAATCGCTGCAGAAGCGACCTCAGTCGCGATGATCCACCGAGGCAACTGGAATCTCCGCCACTGAAGTCGCTCCTGCGAGTATTCCGGTACGGCGGCGCCTGTGCGTCGTTTCGCATACCGGTCAGGCATTCTGCCCCGCCCGCGCTTGCGGTATATTGAAGTTCTGTCCATACACTGCATAACTCCGGATATCACAAATTTTCCCATGTCCAATCCGTTTCTCGATAATGCCTTCCACATCCGCTGGTCCCAGCTCGTCCCTGCCGCCATCGAGCCCGACATCACCGCGGCCCTCGAACAGGCGCAGGCCGCGATTGACGCGCTCGCCGCACCGCCGGGCGAGGATGAACCGCTGACTGCAGAGAACACCCTGCTGGCGCTGGAGCGCGCCACCGAGACCCTCGACGTGGCCTGGGCCTGCGTCAGCCACCTGGATGCGGTGCGCAGCAATGACGCCCAGCGGCAAGCCTACAACCGGATGCTCCCTGCGGTGTCGGAGTTCTATGCACGGATCCCCCTGAACGAAGGACTCTGGAAGCGGATCGAAGCGTACTCGCGAAGCGCAGAGGCCGC
>CBDTYI010000289.1:0-3873 GCA_965364565.1 uncultured Gammaproteobacteria bacterium
CGGCTTCAGGTTCGCCCGGTTGAGGTACCGGCGCAGGATATACTGCAGCTGGCATTCAATCTGCTCGGGCGGTATCAATGGCGGCGGCTCAGCGGCCCGCTGCCGGGCGCGGCGGTATTCACCCGACCGAATGTTTGCCAGCACCGCAGCGGCTTCCCGGCGGGCGTCGACGGGCTTGCTGGCGGGCAGTTTCACCGAGTCGCTAAACCGTTCGAATTCCTCCCGGCAGAGGACCAGCCCACCGCGGGGACCGCGCAGGGTCTTGTGGGTCGTCGTCGTAACCATGTCGGCATAGGCCCCGGTAACCGGCAAGTCAGCCAGTGCCCCGTCAGTGACTCGTTTTCTGCGGGTATGCCCCATATATGCCCCATTGTTAGCGCTTGATCCCTCGCGGTACGGTCGGCAGGTAAGCGCTAAACTGTTGTTCTGTGTGTTTTATGGGGTTCTAGCTGTATGACGGCGGTATACTTGTAATCAGCTGGTCGGGGGTTCAAGTCCTCTCACCGGCTCCATTTCACTCAGCATCGACGTCTTGCGTAATATCTGATTGCCGGTGCCGGCGGGGGAAACCGGACGTCGACTGAACGAGCAGCCCGCAAGCCTGGTAGATCTCCCAGAGAACAGGCCAAGCGTGCTGCCGGCCAGGCGTTTCTCGCCGCCAGTCCTTTTCCGGCCACCCGATAGCTCAACATGCGTAAGCGTTGCTGGTCGTTCAGGGCTGGCAGTGTGCATTCGAGGACGGAATCCGAGCCGTCGACATTTCGCGGTCTTCCGTAGCGAGTAGACTCGCTAGCCAGTGCCTCCGGTTTATCAGAACGTCCCTGCCCAGACCTTGCCATTGGTGAACGAGTCCCCGCACCCGCGGACGCAATTGGTTTGCTCCCCTCTAGTCGAGTTGCAGCTGACCGGCCAAATACACCTGTGCACCAGCAACCGGTGTTGCGGCAACACTTCTGAGCGATCGCGCTACGTTAGCCCGCTGCCTGTGCTGAATGGCCGCATGATTTCTCTAATTGACTGAAAATGTATGGGGTTTTGAGCCATGTCCGCACAGTTGCGGCGCCGCTGGCACGGGCGGCGCGGGTGATGGCTGCGGACGCCGGCGCCGCGTTCTCTGCGAGGTCCTGGCCACATTGTCGGAAGAACGTTATTTATTCTGCCTATCCGCTGTGGTTGATCTGCATCAAAGCCGTCTGTGTGTTTCCCCTCTAGTATCCGTCTGCGTCGCTATCTGAGCTGCTTGGCATGGGGTCTCTTGATACACACGAAGGAAGGGTGCCGGTTCCGGACCTGGTGGAACTCGCCTACGGGCTGTATCCGGGCGCGGAATTCTTTTCCGCGGAATATGGCCCTGACGACTACTGCGAATGGGTTGCGCAGAGCAACGGTGACCCGGTGCCGGCGCCGCTGGCGGTCTATGTCCATGACTCCAGTTGTGATCCTTCGCCGCCGGTGCGGGGCAGAGATATTTCGTCATCCAGAAAGCCGCTGGCGCTGGAGCAGGAGCTGCGCCTGCAGGGCGCGCTGTGCGATCCCGATCGCTGTGTCCAGCAACTGATCTGTGCTGGAAATATTGTTACCGAGTGGACAGACGATCAGCTCTATCGACTGGTTTCGGTACTGGAAGAGTCCTTTGCGACCGACCAGAATGGTCTGGTCAACTGGTGTGCCTGCGTGGGGCATGCGCTGCCGTCCGAATCGCGCCTGCGTCTGTTGCGGGTGCTTGGGTTCAGCAATGTGCGGCTGCGGATCCTCGACCAGGCCGGGATGCTGGATGGTATCGAATCACTGGCTGCCTCGGCGCGCCACCTGGGCATGCGGCAGGTAGGGGTTGAACTCTATATCGGCGCGCAGCAGGCCGCGCCATCTTCCAAATGGCTAAGGGGTTTTGTGCAGAAGGTCCAGCCCGACCGAATACGGCTGGTCGACAGTAACGATACCGCGGGGCGCGACCCGGTGCGTAATCTGCGTGACACCTGTGTGCAGACACTGGCTGACCTGGGCTATCAGCATATCGGGCTGGACTGGTTTGTGCGCAGCAGTGATCTCTGGTGGCAAGCCAGACTGTCCCGACGCCTAAACTGGTCGCTGCTCGGTTTCACCGACATGCCGCGGCCCGACGTAATCGGTATTGGCCCCGGCGCGGTTTCTTCGATCGGCGACTTCTATGCTCAGAACGCCTGCGCCTGGGACGAGTACCAGAAGCTGCTCAACCGCGGCGTCATCCCCACGGTCCGCGGCCTGGAACTGGAGAGTGACGACATCTTGCGGCGCGAAATCATGGTCTCCATGCTGACGGCGTCCCGAATTGACATCACTCCCATCGAGGACAAATGGGGAATCGAATTCAACCAGTTCTTTGCCGACGAGCTGGGCTACCTGAAACGCTTCGAGAAGGCCGGCTGGGTCAGCATCAAAGCCGAGTCGATCGTCGTGCATGCACGCGGCAGGCGTGAATTGACCGAATTGTGCCGGACTTTCGATCGCAGAGGCCGGCTGCCCCGTGATCAGTACGCCCCGTCGTTTGCCTGAACACCGCCCGCCCTAGTGTACGCCGCCTCGCCTAAAGCGCCTACGGTTGGTGCCCTGACCGGGTGGGGGACGCTCTGAATGGCTCAATTCAGTGGCGGGGTACACTGGTTCAAGCTCGCCCCCCTTTTGCCGCAAACACGATAAATTTCATTGGCTTTTCTAATCGGGTCGAGACCCGTGGGTGGCTCCATGGAACTGGAAACCCTTGGTTGGTTGCTGGCGCTGGAAGCGCTGGTGCTGCTTGCCGCGCTGGTCGTTGTGCTGGGGCGCAGACAGCGCACCCTGAGGCGGCAGCTGGAACAGCTGTCAAAACACAAGCAGGCCGAACCGGGTTTTGCCTCGGTAGAGTCCGGCTACCTCGCGTTTCTGGAGACCCAGATTGTCGAGAGTCGGGCGCGGTTGGAACTCGCCCAGGCCGAAACCGCAGCCGACGCCGGCCTTCTGGAAGCGCTGTCAAACCGGCTCGTCCTGCTGGAGTCCGAGAAAAAGGTGGTCGAGCTGTGCAACGACTATCCCGCGAGGCGCTGGGAGCACGTCCGGGCATGTTTCGTGCCGTTCATCGAGCCGGCGGAGGCCGCCGATCCTGCCCAGGGCGACGAGCCGGACAGCGCGCCGCACATCGGCACTCTGCAGACCGCGCTCAGCGGGCAGGTGAATGCCATCCAGTCTCTGCAGCACCTGATGCTACAGGCGCGCCAGGAGCCCGATCAGACCCTGATCGAGCAGATGGAAAAGCACATCGCTCAGCTGGAGCGGCAGTGCCGGGAAGCCAATACCTGCGTCGAAATCATGGAACAGGAAAATCAGCGGCTGCAGCACAGAGTCGAAGGGGCCGGGCTGCGCGCGGACCGTGCCGCGGCGGACAGCCGTGAGAGCGTAGCCGAGCTCCAGCAGCAACTGGACAAACAGAAGCGCGTCATCACGGAACTGCACGAGAGGCTTGACCGCCTGAAACAGGAGGCCGAACAGGCGCAGGCGCTGCGCGGCCAGGTCGAACAGCTGGAGCGTACCGGTCGCGACATGACCATGTGTGTCGAGACGCTGGAAGAGGAGAACGAGTTCCTGCAGGAGCAGATACGCGCCCTGCTGCATCTGGACCAGAGCCAGACCGTGTATCAGGCCGACGGCAGCACAGAGGGTGCCCCGGAACAGGACGAACTGCAACAGCTGCAAGAAGAGATCCGCGCCCGCGACGAGAAACTCAAGGCGCTGGAAGAGAAATACGCAGCCATGGAGCGGGAATACCTGACCCTGTACGAAGAGGCGAACGCCCCGCCCGGATAGGCACCTAGGGAACTTCTGATTAATTCGCTTCTCGTCATCCCGGCGCATGCCGGGATC
>CBDTYI010000290.1:0-3871 GCA_965364565.1 uncultured Gammaproteobacteria bacterium
TAAGGAACTTCTGATTAATTCGCTTCTTGTCATCCCGGCGCATGCCGGGATCCAGCGAATTTAATGCTATGGATTCCGGCATGCGCCGGAATGACGGATTAATCAGAGGTTCCTTAAGTTGCTTTCATACTGTTTATTTTCACAGTAGTATGAGGCATACTCGCTGTCGTCGGCCGCAGGCTGGATTGGTCGACGCGCAGGGCCTGTGTGATAATCGGGCACCTTTCACAGCCAACCAACGGGATCAGGGATTGACCCGTCAATCGAACGCTTGTTAGCCGGAGGAGTGTATGGACGATCATAAACGCAAGGCGCTGAGCGCAGCGCTTGGTCAGATTGAAAAACAGTTTGGCAAAGGTTCGGTTATGCGCATGGGCGACGTCAGTGCGGCGCGCGACGTCGATGTGGTATCAACCGGATCGCTCGGGCTGGACGTGGCCCTGGGCGTCGGCGGACTGCCGCGCGGGCGCGTTATCGAGATCTACGGTCCGGAGTCCTCCGGTAAGACCACGCTGACCCTGCAGGCCATCGCCGAGGCGCAAAAGGCCGGCGGCACGGCCGCTTTCGTGGACGCCGAACACGCGCTGGACCCGGCCTACGCCGAGAAGCTGGGCGTACAGATAGACGACCTGCTGGTGTCGCAGCCGGATACCGGCGAGCAGGCGCTGGAGATCGCCGACATGCTGGTGCGCTCAGGGGCCGTGGATATTGTGGTGATCGACTCGGTGGCGGCGCTCACGCCCAAGGCCGAAATCGAAGGCGAAATGGGCGATTCGCACATGGGGCTGCACGCCCGACTGATGTCGCAGGCATTGCGCAAGCTGACCGCCAACATCAAACGTTCCAATACGCTGGTGATTTTCATCAACCAGATCCGTATGAAAATCGGTGTCATGTTCGGCAATCCGGAAACCACTACCGGGGGTAATGCCCTCAAGTTCTATGCCTCGGTGCGGCTGGATATCCGTCGTACCGGCGCCATCAAGAAGGGCGATGAAATTATCGGCAACGAAACCCGCGTCAAAGTGGTCAAGAACAAGATGGCCCCGCCGTTCCGGCAGGCGGAATTCGAGATCCTGTACGGCGAGGGGATTTCCCGCGAGGGTGAGCTGATCGACCTGGGTGTCAAGAACGGCATCGTCGACAAGGCCGGTGCCTGGTACAGCTACAAGGGTGACCGGATCGGCCAGGGCAAGGACAATGTCCGCGGCTTCCTGAAAGATAACCCTGAGGTAGCCGAGGATATCGAACAACAGTTGCGCGCCACCCTGCTCGGTCGCACGCCTGTCGTCGAGACCGGTGAAGAGCTGGAATCCACCGCCACTGCCTGAGGGCGACGCCAACGAGGACTACCAGAAGTCCTGCGCGACGGCGTTACGGCTGCTGGCGCGGCGCGAGCACAGCGAGCTGGAGCTGCGCCACAAGCTGGCTGGCCGCCGGTTCGGCGATGACCTTATCGATACCGTGGTCGCCGAACTGGCGGAGCAGGGGCTGTTGAGCGATCGGCGTTTCGCCGCGGCCTATGTGAGCGGGCGCTTCGAGCGCGGATTCGGGCCCCTGCGTATCCAGTCCGAACTGCGCGAACGCGGTGTGGCGACCGATCTGGCGGCGGAAACCCTGGCCGAACTGTCCGGGGCCTGGGTCGATTCCGCCGCCCGGCAGCGCAACAAGCGTTTCGGAGCCGGGCTGCCAGAAGATACGCGGGAACGAGCCAGGCAGATGCGTTTCCTGCAGCAGCGGGGCTTTACCGGTGACCAGATCCGTGCGGTATTTCGCCTTTAAGTGACTCGGTTACTTGTATCTTTATACCGCAATCCTGTAACTTTCTGCGTCATGACAAGCTCAGAATCCACAGCCTGGTCGTGGTCCAGCCTGCCGCGGCCACCCGTCGAGTGCCTGCTGCGGGTGCGGTGTCTGCGCCCACCCGCCACCCGGCGCGGTCTTGCCCTTGGGTCGAGGGCACCCGAATCCCAGCGCGACCCACGGTGAGCGACCATGCAGGCCACACGCAGCGCTGATATCCGCACGGCATTCCTGGAGTTTTTCCGCGGCAAGGGCCACGAGGTGGTGCCTTCCAGTCCGCTGGTGCCTGCCAACGACCCGACCCTGCTGTTCACCAACGCGGGCATGGTGCAGTTCAAGGACGTGTTTCTCGGCCTGGACAAGCGTAGCTACGACCGTGCCGTAACATCTCAGCGCTGCGTCCGGGCTGGCGGCAAGCACAACGATCTCGAGAACGTCGGCTATACAGCACGCCATCACACCTTCTTCGAGATGCTGGGCAACTTCAGCTTTGGCGATTATTTCAAGCGCGAAGCGATACAGCTGGCGTGGGAATTTCTCACCGAGGTCGCCGGACTTTCGCCCGAGCGTCTGTGGGTGACGGTATTCGAGCAGGATGACGAGGCCGCGGATATCTGGCTGAAGGAAATCGGCGTGGACCCGCAGCGGTTTTCCCGCATCGGGGCCAAGGACAACTTCTGGTCCATGGGCGATACCGGCCCCTGTGGCCCCTGTTCCGAGATCTTCTATGACCACGGCCCCGAGGTCGCGGGTGGCCCGCCGGGCACACCGGAGGAGGACGGCGACCGCTACATCGAGATCTGGAACCTGGTGTTCATGCAGTACGACCGCGACGCCAGCGGGGAACTGAACCCCTTGCCCCGGCCCTCGGTCGACACCGGCATGGGACTGGAGCGTCTGGCGGCGGTGCTGCAGGGCGTGCACAGCAACTACGAGATCGACCTGTTCCAGAACCTGATCAAGGCCGCCGCCGCGCTGGCGGGCGTGGCCGATCTGGAAGACAAATCCCTGCGGGTGATTGCCGATCATATCCGAGCCTGCGCCTTTCTGATCGTGGACGGAGTGATACCGTCCAACGAGGGCCGCGGCTACGTGTTGCGGCGCATCATCCGCCGCGCCGTGCGCCACGGGCACCAGCTGGGCTTGCGGGAGCCGTTTTTCTACAAGCTGGTGGCACCGCTGGCAGACGAAATGGGCGCGGCCTATCCCGAACTGGCCAGCGCGCAGGCACAGGTCGAGCGGGTATTACAGCAGGAAGAGACCCGGTTCGCGGAAACGCTGGATCACGGCATGCGGATTCTGGAGGAAACCATCGCCGGACTGTCGGGCAAGCAGATCCCCGGCGACGCGGTATTCAAGCTGTATGACACCTACGGATTTCCGGTGGATCTGACCGCGGACATCGCGCGCGAACGCGGCCTGTCGCTGGATATGCAGGGGTTCGAGACCGAGATGAATGCCCAGCGCGAACGGGCCCGCGCTGCCAGCACCTTCGGCCAGGCGCAAACCGGCGGTTTGCAGATCGAATGCAGCAGCGAGTTTACCGGCTACGAGCGGCTGCAGGACAAGTGTCGGGTGACGGCGCTGTTCCGTGACGGCGAGGCGGTCGAGACGCTGAACACCGGAGACGAAGGGATTGTGGTGCTGGATCATACCCCCTTCTATGCCGAGTCGGGTGGCCAGGTGGGCGACCAAGGGACGTTGCAGATCGGGGAAGCCGGGCGGTTCGAAGTGACCGATACCCGCAAGCAGGGCGAAGGCGCAATCGCGCACGTCGGCCGGGTGACGGCGGGAGCCGTGAGTCTGGGCGCCGATGTGGTGGCGCAGGTTAACAGCGAGCGCCGGGCCGCCACGCGCCTGAACCATTCCGCCACCCATTTGATGCACGCCGCCCTGCGCCAGGTGCTCGGCGAGCATGTGCAACAGAAAGGCTCGCTGGTCGATCCGGAGCGGCTGCGTTTCGACTTCTCCCATTTCGAGCCGGTTACCCCGCAACAACTGCACCAGATCGAAACCCTGGTCAACGACCAGATCCGCGCCAATGCCGCGGTGGAAACCCGCATCATGC
>CBDTYI010000291.1:0-3865 GCA_965364565.1 uncultured Gammaproteobacteria bacterium
CGCATAGTCACCCGGCGCTGCGGTCGTTCCCCCGGGGCCGGTTATCCTCAGCGTTAGTGATTTCAAGTGCAACGCATGTGCGACGCTGCCGGGTGGTTTCCGGTACCAGTCGCGGGAAGAAAACTCAATGTTTTCGCGACGCCTACCGCTATCTGGTGCTGGAAATCGAGGCACGACTGGTGGCGACGGCAGCGCGAACACCTGGAGTCGCGATACAATCCGCATGACAGTCCGGCGCGCCGCCGCTGGTTTCCGCGCCGAGGTGGCAATAGGGGGCGTGCAACCGTATATTCGAGCGAAGCAAGTATGGTGGAGAACAGACGGATATGAGCAAGAAACCGAGTGATATGACACGGTCTCTCGACCTCACGCACGAAAAGCGTATCGGCCCGGCACAACGGATGCGTCGACCCATCTACGTCGATCTCCTGCCGCCCTGTAATCACGCCTGTCCCGCCGGCGAGAACATCCAGGCCTGGCTGGGGGCCGCGCAGGCCGGCAAGTTCAAGAAGGCGTGGCAGAAGCTGATCGAAGACAATCCACTGCCGGCGGTGCACGGCCGGGTGTGCTATCACCCCTGCGAAGGCAGCTGTAACCGTGCCCAGCTCGACGAAACGGTGAGTATCCACGCGGTGGAGCGCTTTCTCGGTGACCGTGCCAACCGCAAGGGCTGGAAGGTGGAGGGGATCGCGGCGCCGAGCGGCAAGCGCGTGCTGGTGGTCGGCGCCGGGCCCAGCGGCCTGTCGGCCGCCTACCACCTGACCCGGCTGGGTCACCAGGTCGAAATCCGCGATGCCGGTCCGGTCGCCGGGGGCATGATGCACTTCGGCATTCCCGCCTACCGCTTGCCGCGCGCGGATCTGGACGCCGACATCCGGCGCATCGAGGAAATGGGGGTGCGGATAGTGCTCAACCACAAGGTCGAGGACCTGCTGGCGGAAAAGGGGCAGGGAGAGTTTGATGCAGCTTTTGTGGCGGTTGGCGCACACCTGAGTAAACGCATCGATATTCCCGCACGCGACGCCGGCAAGATGCTGGATGCGGTCAGTTTTCTGCAGGAGGTCGAAACCGGTGTCGCGCCCAAACTGGGTCGCCGGGTGGCGATTTACGGTGGCGGCAATACCGCCATGGATGCGGCCCGGGTGGCCAAGCGCCTGGGTGCGGACGAGGCGCTGATCATCTATCGGCGTGACCGCGAGCACATGCCGGCGCACGACTTCGAAGCCGACGAGGCCATCGAGGAAGGCGTCAAGATCCACTGGCTGAGAACCATCCGCGAGATCGACCAGACCCGCTTCACAGTGGAGGTTATGGAAGTCGACGAAACCGGCCGGCCGCAGCCGACCGGAAAGATGGAGACCCTGGAGGCTGACTCGCTGATTCTGGCGCTGGGACAGAACGTGGACACCGGCTTCATGCAGCGTGTCCCCGATATCGAGTTCAAGAACGACGGCACAGTTATGGTGGATGAGCGCATGATGACGGGTCATCCCGGCGTTTTCGCGGGCGGCGACATGGTGCCCTCGGAGCGCACCGTGACCGTCGCCGTGGGTCACGGCAAGAAGGCGGCGCGGCACATCGATGCGTGGCTGCGCGGCGTCGAGCATAAGACCGCACCCAAACACCCACTGGCGTCGTTCGACAAACTGCACCTGTGGTATTTTACCGATGCGGCGCAGCGCCCCCAGGATCACCTCGAAGGCAGTCGCCGCACCAGCGGCTTCGAAGAAGTGGTCAAAGGGCTGAAGAAGAACGAGGCGCTGTTCGAGGCCAAACGCTGTCTGTCGTGTGGCAACTGTTTCGAATGCGATGGCTGTTTCGGCGCCTGCCCGGAACGGGCGGTTATCAAGCTCGGCAAGGGCCGGGGTTACCGTTATGATTACGACCTGTGTACGGGCTGCGCGGTTTGCTACGAGCAGTGCCCCTGCCACGCCATCGACATGATTCCGGAGCCGGCATGAGCGTGCAGAAACAACTGGTCACCCTGGACGGCAACGAAGCCGCGGCCTCCGTTGCCTATCGCTGCAATGAGGTGTGTGCCATCTACCCCATCACCCCGTCCTCCACCATGGGCGAACTCGCCGACCAGTGGGCAGCCGAGGGCAAGACCAACATCTGGGGTACCGTACCGCTGGTGGTCGAGATGCAAAGCGAAGGCGGTGCCGCGGGTACTCTGCACGGCGCGCTGCAGACCGGTGCGCTGGCCACTACGTTTACCGCCTCGCAGGGGCTCATGCTGATGATCCCCAATATGTACAAGATCGCCGGCGAGCTGACCTGCGCGGTGATTCATGTCGCAGCGCGTTCTTTGGCCGCGCAGGGCCTGTCGATATTCGGCGATCATTCGGATGTCATGGCGGTACGCTCGACGGGCTTTGCCCAGCTCGCTTCCAGCTCGGTGCAGGAAGCCCATGACATGGCCCTGATCGCGCAGGCCGCGACCCTCGAGGCGCGCATCCCGTTTATCCATTTCTTCGACGGTTTCCGCACCTCCCACGAGGTCAACAAACTGGAGCTGATTTCCGACGCGGAGATACGCGCGATGCTGAGTGAGGAGCTGGTGCTGGCGCACCGGGCGCGCGGCCTGAACCCGAATACCCCGGTTATGCGTGGAACAGCGCAGAATCCGGACGTGTATTTCCAGGGCCGCGAGACCGTCAATCCGTATTACGCCGCGACGCCGGACATCGTGCAGTCCGCCATGGAGCGCTTTGCCGCCTTGACCGGACGCCACTACCGGCTGTTCGAGTATTTTGGTGACCGGCAGGCGGAGCGGCTGATCGTGCTGATGGGTTCGGGTGCCGACACGGTGCGTGAGACGGTGAACTATCTGAACGCGCACAACGAGAGCGTGGGCGTGGTGCAGGTGCACCTGTTCCGGCCGTTTGCGACAGCGGCGTTTCTCGCTGCGCTGCCGGCATCGGTGCGTGCCATCGCGGTGCTGGATCGCTGCAAGGAGCCCGGCGCCAGCGGCGAGCCCTTGTACCAGGATGTCGTCACGGTGCTTGCCGAGGCACATGGCGACGGCAAACTGCCGACCTCGGTGTTGCCGCGCGTGATCGGTGGCCGCTACGGGCTGTCCTCGAAGGAGTTCACCCCGGCGATGGTCAAAGCGGTGTTCGACGAGCTGTCCCGCGAACAGCCGAAAAACCATTTCACCGTGGGCATCAATGACGACGTCAGTCACAGCAGCCTGGAGATAGATCCGGGATTCATCATCGAACCGGACAACGTGGTGCGCGCGATGTTCTTCGGCCTGGGCGCCGACGGTACCGTGGGCGCCAACAAGAACAGTATCAAGATTATCGGCGAGGACGCGGATTTCCACGCCCAGGGCTATTTTGTCTACGATTCCAAGAAATCCGGTTCGCAGACGGTTTCGCACCTGCGTTTCGGTCCGGAGCCGATCCGCTCCGCCTATCTGGTGCAGTCCGCCAACTTCATTGCCTGCCACCAGTACCATTTTCTCGAGACCACCGATGTGCTGGCACAGGCGGCCGAAGGCGCCACCTTTCTGCTCAATTCTCCGCATGATGCCCAGGAAAGCTGGAACCGCCTGCCGCGTCGGATGCAGGAGCAGATCATCGCCAAGAAGCTCGCCATGTACGTTATCGATGCCTACCGCGTGGCACGCGACACCGGCATGGGTGCGCGCATCAACACGGTGATGCAGACCTGCTTCTTTGCCATCTCGGGTGTGCTGCCGCGCGACAAGGCAATCGAGAAGATCAAGCAGGCGATCCGCAAGACGTATGGCAAGAAGGGCGAAGAGGTGGTGCGCCGGAATTTTCAGGCCGTCGACCAGACGCTCGAGCACCTGCACCCTGTAGAGGTTCCGGCCGAGGTGACCAGTGTGCGTGAGCTG
>CBDTYI010000292.1:0-3846 GCA_965364565.1 uncultured Gammaproteobacteria bacterium
TCAAGAACCTGGTGTTCCCCAATGTCGGCATGCCGCACGTATTGTGGGAACTGCAGGGCTGGCAGAAGCCGGTCTACAAGACGGTGACCGATTCGGAAGGCCACGAGCACCAGGTGGTAGAGGGGCTCGAGCTGGCCGAGGCTGGAACCCAGGCTCCCGCCGAGTACGATCGCACCATCCGCGATCTGGTCAATTTTCTCGCTTATATGGGTGAGCCGATCAAGCTGGAGCGCCAGCGGCTGGGCATCAAGGTGCTGCTGTACCTGCTGGTGTTCTTCGTTATCGCCTATCTGCTGAAGAAAGAATACTGGAAAGACATTCACTAGGAATGTGACCGGAAACGGCGGCCAAGCGCCGACCCTTTCCGGTATTTGCTGTTGAGACTGGAGAGAAGTACATGGCTGTGATCGCCAATCGTCGCTCGGTAATGACCCTGTTTTCCGACGCGACCTGCCCGCAGAGTCACCGGGTGAGGATGGTGCTGGCGGAGAAGGGGATTACGGTCGAAATCGTCAATATCGATCCGGGCAATCTGCCCGAAGACCTGATCGACCTGAATCCCTACCAGAGCGTACCCACCCTGATCGACCGCGAGCTGGTGCTGTACGATCCGCAGGTCATCATGGAGTATCTGGACGAGCGTTTTCCGCATCCGCCGCTGATGCCGGTGGACCCGGTGTCGCGGGCGCGCAGCCGGCTGGCGCTGTACCGTATCGAGAAGGACTGGTACTCGCTGCTGGGTGAGTTCGACAAGGGCGAGAAGGCCGCTGCCAAGGCGCGCAAGACGTTGCGCGACAGCCTGGCTGCCAGCGCCGAAGTCTTCAGTGCCAAACCTTTCTTTCTCAGCGACGAATTTTCCCTGGTCGACGCCAGCGTCGCGCCTATTCTTTGGCGTCTGGACCATTACCGCATCGAGCTGCCGACACAGGCCAAACCCGTGCTGCAGTACGCCGATCGGCTGTTCAAGCGCGACTCGTTCAAGGCCAGCCTGACCGAAGCCGAGAGAGAAATGCGCGATTAGCCCGTATTTCTCGCCGCGCGGCGGTGAGACTGATCGGCACAGTCTTGCTGCCGATCACCGCCTCTCTCAAAGACCGCGACTCATGACCATGACCTCAAACCGTCCCTACCTGATCCGTGCCATCCACGAGTGGCTGATCGACAACCAGTGCACGCCCCACCTGCTGGTGGACGCTCAGGTACAGGGTGTCGAGGTGCCGCGTCAGCACGTCAAGGACGGCAAGATCGTGCTCAACCTCGGGCCCACCGCGGTCGAGGGGTTGAGCATCGGCAACGAGGAAGTCAGCTTCATGGCCCGCTTCGGTGGCGTGGCGCAGCACTTGTCCATACCCATCGCTGCGGTGCTGGCCATTTACGCGCGCGAGAACGGCCGCGGTATGATGTTCAGCGAAGAAGAGCCGGGACCGGAGCCGGATGATTCGGGGCCCAAGCCGGCGCGCCCGTCGCTCAAGGTCGTCAAATAACAGCGCCCTGGGCGCGCAGGGCCGCCACCCGGGCCAGCCCCTGCAGGCTGACCTGTTCGTTGCAGATTACCCGCACCGGCATGGCTTCAACCAGCCCGCGCATGCGCCCCTTGTCCAGAAACGCGGCCAGAAACCGGCCGTCCTGCAGCGCCGGCAGGATCTTGGGCGCGATCCCGCCGCCCAGATACAGACCGCCGGTCGCTTTCATCTTGAGCGCCAGGTTGCCCGCCTCGGCGCCATACAGGCGCGCGAACCAGTGCAATGCCTCGACGCACAGGGGATCGCTTCCCGACAGTCCTTCCCGCGTAATGCACGCCGCGCTGTCCTGGGCCGGGTCTTCGAACCACGCCGGGACCGCCGTGCCCGACTCCTGGAGCAGGAACTCGAACAGATGGACCAGTCCGGCGCCGGACACCACGCGTTCCCAGCTCACATGCCCGAACCGGTTCTGCAGGAAGCCATAGAAGCGCCAGTCGGGCCCGGTAGCGGGCGCGAAGTCCGTATGACCGCCTTCGGTGGCAAAGGGAATATGTAGTTTCCCGTCCCAGCACAGGCCCGCTTGCCCGAGTCCCGTGCCGGCGGCTATCACGGCCCGGTTGCCGGCCGCGTCACCGCTGCCCGTCTGCAGCGCAACCATGTCTTCCGGCTGCAGGGTGTCGATGCCCCAGGCCAGCGCTTCCAGGTCGTTCAGCAGCTGCACGGTCTGCAAGCCGAGCTGCTGCGCCAGCGCCTCGGCCGATATCACCCAGGGCAGATTGGTGATGCGGCTGACGCCTTGCGCGACCGGACCGGCCACACCGAAGGCCGCGGCCTGCGGCTGTAGTTTCGGGTACCGGGCAAGGAACTCGGTGATAATCTCACTCAGGGACGCATAGGACTCGCTCGAGAAGGTGAGGTTTTCCGTCACGCGCGCCCGGCCGTCCGCATACTCCATCATAGCCAGGCGCGTATTGGTGCCGCCGATGTCACCGGTCAGAATGTGCACTTTCGGACTCCTTGTCAGTTGCCGGTCACTGCCTGGTTCTAAGGTGGCGCGCCGTTGGGAGCGTTGCCCGCGGATTCTAACGTTCTCAGGCGGGGGCGTCTCGCAAAACGTGGTGACTTCGGGACGATGGCAGGGCTCGGCGACGGCCCGCCTCCGGCATTGCATGTCGGAGCCAACTGATATACCCTGCCGCGTTTGCCGACTCCGGTGTCTGAGGTTCAGACGGTCGACCACCATACCCCGCAGCCGTGGGGGGCACGTCACCGGTCGCAGCCAAGCGCCGGAGGGGGTCGTGTGAGCCGACCCGGAAAGCTCCGGTACAGCGAATTCAGGAGAGGTGTCCGAGTGGTTGAAGGAGCACGCCTGGAAAGTGTGTATACGTGAATAACGTATCGAGGGTTCGAATCCCTCCCTCTCCGCCAACTGATTGAAAAACAATAAAATAAATTAGGAAAAAGCCCTCGATACGGTAGGCATTCTCTCTCGCGATATCCCTGTCAATCAGTCAGTTACCACTTGACGAAGGCGCCAGAATCCCCGATTTTGGCAAAAGCTGTCACGCCGCGCGTCACTCCACGCCAACCCATACCAATTAACACCTCAGTCTTGCCAGCCTTTGATCGGGTGTTCGTCGGTCTCGTTGTCTGTGCCGGAATGGCCTGTCCTTCCCGAAAAGGAATACAGCTTGATATTCTTGATCTTTTTCGCCGAAGTCGTCGTTCTGGAAGTCCCGGCCATCCGTGCTGCTGGTCGGGTTGGCGGAGTGCACTTGTGTTTGTTCAGCCCAGGACCGTGATTGCCTGGCAGCGCAAACGCTTTCGCGATCATTGGGCCAAATTGAGTAAGCAGGGCAGGCCAGGTCGACCGCCGATACCCGAAGAAATCATGGCGTTGATTCGCAAGATGTCGGCAGCCGATACCGTCTGGGGCTCGCCCCGGATTGTCGGGGAACTGCGGAAACCCGGCATTGATGTTTCCAAGTTCACCGTAGACAGGTACCGGGTGCGTTCCAAACAACCACCGTCGCCGACGTGGAGGACTTTAGCGAAGTCCTTGGCTGAATGCGTTTGTGGAGCGCGTGATTGGTACCATCCGGCGTGATTGCCTGGATCATGTCGTCGTGCTGAACGAACGTCACCTAAAACGGATACTGAGCAGCTACTTCAACTACTGTCACCGCCGGCGGACGCATCTGTCACCGGAGATGGACAGTCCTGAGTCGCGATCGGTGCAGCCACCTGCTTTCGAAACGGTAGTTCAATTGCCAGAATTCGGTGGCCTACATCATCATTACGAACGAATGGCTGCATGATGGATTTCTTTAAGAATATGAATTTTCGGGAAGGACAGGACATTGCTGCCATTCCGCTCCAGGTC
>CBDTYI010000293.1:0-3816 GCA_965364565.1 uncultured Gammaproteobacteria bacterium
ATCCGGGTGACCAGTACAGCCCGACCCGGCACAATGCCGGGTTCTGGTTCGTGGACGAGCTGGCGCGCCGTTGCCAGGCGGAATTTCGCCCGGAAAAGCGCTTTCAAGGTTTGCTTGGCCGATGCCGGTCGCACGAGCTCGATTGTCGATTGTTCAAGCCCGCGACCTTCATGAACCGCAGTGGCCAGGCCGTCGTCGCCATCACCCGGTTTTTCGACATCCCGCGCGAGGCCGTTCTGGTGGTGCACGACGAGCTGGATCTGCCGCCCGGCACGGCCCGGGTCAAGCAGGGCGGCGGGCACGGCGGCCACAACGGTCTGCGCGATCTGATCAGTCACCTGGGCGGCGGTGATTTCTATCGCCTGCGGCTGGGTATCGGCCACCCGGGCCACCGCGATCAGGTAGTCGACTACGTGCTCAGGAAACCCTCCAGGGACGACCGGGCGCTGATCGAGGATGCCATCGCCGATGCGCTGGATGTCATTGCGGAGATCGTGGACGGACAGTTCGCGCGCGCCATGAATCTGCTGCACGCCCGCAAGCGCGGGTGAGCGGCGGGGTGGGCGGGCCAGCAACTATTTTGAATTGAGGCACCATGGGATTTACATGCGGTATCGTCGGTCTGCCCAACGTCGGCAAGTCGACACTGTTCAACGCGCTCACCAAGGCCGGTATTCAGGCGGAGAACTACCCGTTCTGTACCATTGATCCCAATGTCGGAGTGGTGCCGGTGCCCGACCCGCGCATGGATGCTCTGGCGGCGATTGTAAAGCCGCAGCGGGTGATACCCACCACCATGGAGTTCGTCGATATCGCCGGGCTGGTCGCCGGCGCTTCCAAAGGCGAAGGTCTGGGCAACAAGTTTCTGGCCAATATCCGCGAAACCGATGCCATCGCTCACGTGGTGCGGTGTTTTGTCGATGAAAACGTGGTGCACGTGGCGGGCAAGGTTGACCCGGTTTCGGACATCGAGGTCATCAACACCGAGCTGGCGCTGGCCGATCTGGAAACCGTCGACAAGGCGATTTTGCGCGTCGGCAAGATCGCCAAGAGCGGCGACAAATCGGCCAGGGGCAAGCTCGCCGTGCTGGAACAGGTCCGGACGCGTCTGGACGAAGGCTGTCTGGTGCGTGCCATGCAGCTGGGTGAGGATGCGCGCGAGGCACTGGCCGACCTGCATCTGCTGACCATCAAGCCGACGATGTATATCGCCAACGTCGCCGAAGACGGTTTTCACGACAACCCGCAGCTCGAGGCCGTGCGTGAGCTGGCCGAAAAGGAGGCTGCGCTGGTGGTGCCGGTGTGCGCCGCCATCGAGGCCGAGCTGGTAGAGCTGGACGAGGACGAGCAGCGCGCCTTTCTGCAGGAGCTGGGTCTGGAAGAGCCCGGGCTCAACCGCGTGATTCGCGCCGGTTACCGCCTGCTGGGACTGCACACCTACTTCACAGCCGGTGTCAAGGAGGTGCGTGCCTGGACTGTGCCCGTCGGCGCCACTGCGCCGCAGGCCGCCGGCGTGATTCATACCGATTTCGAGAAAGGTTTTATCCGCGCCGAAGTCACCTCTTACGATGACTTTATCGCCTGCAATGGCGAGCAGGGGGCCAAAGAGGCGGGCAAGCTGCGGCTGGAGGGCAAGGACTACGTGGTGCGGGATGGCGACGTCATGCACTTCCGCTTCAACGTGTAACTGGACAGCAGCGCGGCAAATCCCTACAATTTCGCCTCTTCCGCGCCTCGTCTGGCCGGTACCCAAAAATGGCAAGGTAGCTCAGCTGGTTAGAGCACAGCACTCATAATGCTGGGGTCGGCGGTTCGATTCCGCCCCTTGCTACCAGGCACGAGAAGGCTCACTGCGGTGGGCCTTCTTATTTTTCCTTCTGTGCCCTGTGCCTTGAACCGGCAGCGCTGCCGGGCGGGTCTCGCTTTGCTGCCCGGGTGCGACGCCGCAGGCAGTTGTGATTTATCCCCATCTTGTTACCATTTTCGCTTATCGCTGATACGAGGCCAGACATGAACGACAACCAGCAACCGATGTCCCTGCGGGATTTCGTCAAAGCGGCGCGCAGCCAGATCAAGGAGGTCAGTCCCGAAGAGCTCGAACATATGCTGCTCGATGTCAAAGACCTGCTGCTGCTCGATGTGCGTGAGGCCAGCGAGCACGAACAGGGGCATCTGAAGGGGGCGATGCTGGTGCCGCGCGGCATTCTCGAGGCGGCTGCCGATCTGGAGTATCCCAAACACCAACCCGAGCTGGCTGCCGCGCGGGAACGGCCCATCGCGCTGTATTGTGCAACCGGCGGGCGGTCGGCCATGGCGGCCTTTACCCTGCAGCTGATGGGCTTCAAGGATGTAGTCAATCTGGCCGGCGGGATCACCCGGTGGCAGCAGGAGAATCGGCCGCTGGTGCGCGAAGCGCGTTACGTCTGATTCGGCTCCCAGCCGCCGTCAAAGGCGGTGACATCCTGCTCTGACAGGCGCCGTTTCACGTACAGACGGTCCAGGGTCTGCTGGTCCAGTTGCTGCAGCTGGCCGGATCTGTCGCGGTACGCCCATTCGCCGTGGATAACCAGCAGGAACATGGTCTCCATAATTTCGTCGAAACGCATGGCGTGTTGTCTGGCGAGGCTGCGGAAATCCTCCAGGCCGAGCGGGCCGCCTTTATGCTCGTAGCTGTCACGCGCCAGCGACGCCAGCGCCACGTCCCACCTGGGCATGTCTTCTTGAGACTGCATCGAAACACACTCCTCTGTTGTTGCGGCTATTGTAGTCGAGCGCGGATACGATTGCCCGGCAACCCGCACCACGGGTCTGGCGGCGTCGGTATGACCCGGGCTGAGCGGGTCAGCCTGCGACCAGGGTAGTGGATCAGCGTACAGGTTGTTCCACGCGCTCGGCGTAAAGATCGTGCTCATCCGCATTGACGATGGTCACCTGCACCAGTTCGCCGACCTGGACGCCGCTACCGGTTGCGAACAGCACCTGGCCATCGATTTCGGGTGCATCGGCCGTACTGCGCGCGAACACTGTACCGTCCTCGACCGCATCGACCAGAACCTCCATCTGCGTTCCGATCTTGTGTTCCAGTTTCGCGGCGCTGATCTGTGCCTGGTGTTCCATGAAGCGCTGCAGGCGATCCTGTTTTATATCTTCGGGCACCGGGTCGGGAAGCGCATTGGCGGTTGCGCCATCGACCGCTGAGTAGGTAAAGCAGCCGACACGGTCGAGCCGGGCCTCGTCCAGAAACGCCAGCAGTTCGTCGAAGTCAGCCTCGCTCTCTCCGGGGAATCCGACGATGAATGTGCTGCGGATGGTGAGTTCCGGACACAGGTCACGCCAGCGTGCGATGCGTTTCAGGGTGTTTTCACTGTGCGCCGGGCGTCGCATGGCTTTCAGTATCCGGGCGCTGGCGTGCTGAAACGGGATATCCAAGTAGGGCAGTATGCTCCCCTCGGCCATCAGCGGTACGACTTCGTCCACGTGTGGATAGGGATAGACGTAGTGCAGGCGTATCCAGATACCCAGCCGGCCCAGCTCCCGGGTCAGGTCGAGGAACCGTGTCTTAACCGGACGGCCATTCCAGAACCCGGTCCGGTAGCGCAGATCAACGCCATAGGCGCTGGTGTCCTGCGAAATCACCAGCAGCTCGCGCACGCCGGAATCGACCAGCTTCTCTGCCTCGTCCATGACCTCGTGCAGCGGCCGGCTGACCAGATCACCGCGCAGGGAAGGAATGATGCAGAAGCTGCAGCGGTGATTGCAGCCTTCTGAAATTTTCAGATAGGCATAGTGCCTGGGTGTCAGTTTGATGCCTTGCGG
>CBDTYI010000294.1:0-3811 GCA_965364565.1 uncultured Gammaproteobacteria bacterium
CAATGTGCTGATGCACATACTGGGATTCTTCAAGCGCGAGCTGGCCACCGCGGACAAGGCGGAGCTGCTGGACCTGATCGATGCCTACCGGCGTAACCAGGTGCCCCTGATAGTGCCGATTACCCTCATCAAGCACCACCTGCGTCACTATCCTGACGACTATGTCAACCGGCAGTATTACCTCAATCCGCACCCGCGCGAGCTGATGTTGCGCAATCACATTTGAGGCGTCGGCAGCGCGAAGTCTTTGGAGGCTGACACCAAATTCCACTAAGATACCAGGCAGGCAATCCCCGCGTCCGGCGGGTGCGGGCTCACAAAGGAGAGAACAGCATGAAAATCAAGCCGCGAAAGGTAAGGTGTGCGGGATTCCTGGCGGCGCTGTGCACCGTGCTGGTGTTGTCGCGGGCGGGGGCTGACGTTGAAGCCCAAGTGCCGTTCGATCGCGGCCAGGCCCTGTACGAACATCACTGCATGTCCTGTCACGAGAGCTGGGCGCACACCCGCGAGGGACGCCACGTGCGTACGCTCGGTGAACTGCGGGCGCGCACCGAGGCGTGGAGCGTACACTCGCACCTGAACTGGAGCGCCGAAGAGATCGACGATGTGACAGACTACCTCAACCGGGCATTCTACCAGCTGGAAGGCACGCCTTAGTCGCACTGTTACGGATCTGTTACAGCCCGCTGCGCAGGTTCCGGGATGCGCCCGGCGTTGCCGGCTGACAAATGGCCTGTCGTCGAGATTGCAATCCGTACCCGATGCAATGAACAATAGCCGCCATCGCGCCGGTCCCCGGCCCACAACTGACCACATTCAGCATTTCAAGGAGAACCAAGAATGAACGACCCCAGGAAATACGTGTTCGCATTTGAGGACGGAGACGGCAAGAACAAGATGCTGCTGGGCGGCAAGGGCGCCAATCTGTGCGAAATGACCCAGATCGGGCTGAATGTACCGCCCGGCTTCACCATCACCACGGAAGCCTGCCTGTCCTACCTGGGGAACCCTGACCAGAATCTGCCGGCAGGCGTAATGGACCAGGTGCGCGAACACATGAAGGCGCTGGAACAGCAAACCGGCAAGACCTTCGGCGGCCGTGAAAACCCGTTGCTGGTATCGGTGCGCTCCGGCTCGGCCATGTCGATGCCGGGCATGATGGATACCATCCTCAACCTGGGTCTGAATATCGAGACGCTCAAGGGCCTGATCGCTCAGACCAGCAACGAGCGTTTCGCCTATGACGCCTACCGGCGCTTTATTCAGCTGTTCGGCAAGGTAGCGCTGGGGGTGCCGGACGAGGAGTTCGACGCCGAGTTCGAGGCGGTCAAGGAGAAGACCGGTATCAAGGAAGACATTGCGCTTTCCGCCCGGGATCTGCGCGAGATCTCGGACCGTTTCCTGGACGTCGTGGAGCGGGTCACCGGCCATCCGTTCCCGGACGACCCGTTCGAGCAGCTGGAAATCGCCATCAAGGCGGTGTTCGATTCCTGGATGGGCAAGCGCGCCGTGGACTATCGCCGCGAGTTCAACATCACCAAGGAGATGGCCAATGGCACGGCGGTGAATGTGGTCACCATGGTGTTCGGCAACCTCGGCGATGACTGCGCGACCGGGGTGGGCTTCACGCGCTACCCGGATAGCGGGGAGAACAAGCTGTTCGGCGAGTATCTGGTCAACGCCCAGGGCGAGGATGTGGTGGCCGGTATCCGCACGCCCAAACCGATCGATGCGCTGCAGCAGGAAATGCCGGAAATGTACCGCCAGCTGCAGGAGCTGCGCGACCGCCTGGAGTCTCACTACCGCGAGGTGCAGGACTTCGAGTTCACCATCGAGAAGGGCCGTCTGTACTGCCTGCAGACGCGCAACGGCAAGATGAACGCCATCGCTCTGGTGCGCACCTCGGTGGAAATGGCCAACGCCGGGTTGCTGGACCGGGAGCAGGCGCTGCTGCGAATCGACCCGGCCATGCTGGAGCAGCTGTTGTTCCCGCGCCTCGACCCCAACCGCCACGCCGTGCCGGTGGCGCGCGGGCTGCCGGCCTCGCCCGGTGCTGCCACCGGGCACGCGGTGTTCGACGCCGATCGTGCCGAGCAGCTGGGACGCGGGGGGCAGAAGGTCATTCTGGTGCGCGAGGAGACCAAGCCCGAGGACATCCACGGCTTTTTCGCCTCACAGGGTATATTGACCGCGCGCGGCGGCAAGACCTCGCACGCCGCGGTGGTGGCGCGCGGCATGGGTAAACCCTGCGTGGCCGGGGCCGAGGGTATTCACGTCGATACTGCGATGCGCAAGGCGTTTGTCGGCGAGCATTCGATCAGCGAGGGTGATCTGATCACCATCGACGGCACCACCGGCGACGTGTATATCGGCGCGGTGGCAATGATCGAGGCGGATTTCTCGACCGAGCTGCAGACCTTGCTGCAGTGGGCGGACGCCATCGCGCGCCTCAAGGTGATGGCCAATGCCGATACCCCGCCCGATGCGCGCCGCGCACTCAAGTACGGCGCCATGGGAATCGGCCTGTGCCGCACCGAGCGCATGTTCAATGCCGTCGACCGGTTACCGGTCGTGATCGAGATGATCGTCGCCGAATCCACCGAAGACCGCCAGGCGGCGCTGGACAAACTGCTGCCCATGCAGCGTGCGGATTTCAAGGAAATCTTCAAGGTCATGGCGCCGCGACCGGTGACCATCCGGCTGCTGGATCCGCCGATTCACGAATTCCTGCCCACCGAGAACCAGCTGGTGGAAGAGCTGGAGCAGCTGAGCCATCTCAAGGACACCCTGCTGGGCATGAACATCCTGTCCGAGGCGGTCGCCGTTATGTACCGCGAGGCCAGCATGCTGCCGGAGGTGGACAGGCTCGCCGACCCGCGCCTGGTGGACGAGGCGATCCAGAAGAAACAGACCATGTTGAAGAAGGTGCGCGCGCTGTACGAGGTCAACCCGATGCTGGGGCATCGCGGCGTGCGCCTGGGGCTGTCATTCCCCGAGATCTATTCCATGCAGATCTCGGCCGTACTGGAGGCGGCCGCCGAGTGCGTCAAGGAGGGCGACGAGGTGTACCCGGAGATCATGGTCCCGCAGGTCTGCACCGCTCAGGAGCTGAAGCGGGTCAAGAGTTATGTCGATGCCGTGCACGAAGTGGTTGAATCCAAATACGGCGTCAAGGTCAAGTTCCAGTTCGGCTCGATGATGGAGGTGGTGCGCGCCTGTATGCGTGCCGAAAACCTCGCCGAGGAGGCCGAATTCTTCTCCTTCGGTACCAACGACCTGACCCAGGCGACCTTCTCGTTTTCGCGCGAAGACGCCGAAAACAAGTTCCTGCCCATGTACAACGAACGCGGCATCCTGCAGGACAACCCCTTCGAGGTGCTGGACGTCAAGGGGGTCGGTAAGCTCATGGAACTCGCCGTCGGCTGGGGTCGGCAGACCCGTCCGGGCATGAAAGTCGGCATCTGCGGCGAACACGGCGGGCATCCGCGCTCCATCCATTTCTGCCACGATATCGGCCTGAGCTATGTGTCCTGCTCCGGCCCGCGGGTGCCGATCGCGCGCCTGGCGGCCGCGCACGCCGCCCTGGCGGAAGGACGCGAGAGCTCGGGCACTCAGGCCCTGTAGGGGGGGCGGTGGGGCGCTGGCACCGAGAGCCTGCTGCAGCGCCCCGCCAGCTACGAATAATCAACTTCAGAAACATATTTTAATGTTCTGAAACATAAGTCAATAAGTAGCCTGGCGTCCAGCTGCTAAGGAACTTCTGATTAATTCGCTTCTCGTCATCCCGGCGCATGCCGGGATCCAGTGAATG
>CBDTYI010000295.1:0-3804 GCA_965364565.1 uncultured Gammaproteobacteria bacterium
GTTTCGTGCAGGCGCGAGCGGCTGCTCTGGAAGCGCAGGGGATACACGTGGACCTCATGGACTAGCCGGTTTTCTTTCACATCAGAGAGCGCAGAGCACGCGGAGAATCAAAAGATGACAAGGAGCCTCCGATTCAGTTCCGCAACGCTGTTCTGACGCATGCCGGATTAATCAGAGATTGATTAAGCGTTTTCTTTTAGCATGAGTTTCTCGGCGTCCTCTGCGTGCTCGATGTGAGCGAGCAGAATTGGACAGGCTGGACCGGACGCAGGCGTCGGGCAGGCCGCTCAAACGCGGAACTGTTGGCCGCTGATGCCCTTGCTGTCGGGACCGAGCAGGTACAGGAAGGGGACTATCACATCCTGCGGCGTGGCGAGTGATGCCGGGTCCTCGCCCGGATAGGCGAGCGCCCGCAATGGGGTGGCGACCGGCCCCGGGTCGATGCTGTTGACGCGCACCGCGGTATTGGATTCCAGTTCGTCGGCAAGCACCTGCATGAAGTTTTCGGTCGCAGCCTTGCTGGCTGCATAGGCGCCCCAGTAGGCTTTGCCCGCGCGGCCGGCGCGATCCGAGTTGAACAGCACCGAGGCGTCCGCGCTTTTTGTCAGCAGCGGCAGACAGGCGCGGGTCAGCAGAAAGGGGGCGTTCAAGTTGACCTGCAGGACTTTATACCAGAGTTCCGATTCGAAGTTCGCAATGGGCATCAGTGCGCCCAGCAGCGCGGCGTTGTGCAGCAGCCCGTCGAGGCGGCCGAATTCCGTTTCCAGGGTTGCTGCAAGGTCGAGGTAATCCTTTTCGGCGGCACCTTCCAGATTCATGGGGTAGATCGCTGCCTGCGGGCCGCCGGATGTCTCGATGGTATCGTAAACCTGTTCCAGGTTGCGCACCATCTTGTCGAGCAGGATGACGGTTGCGCCGTGGCGGGCGCAGGCCACGGCGGCGGCCGCACCGATGCCGCTGCCGGCACCCGTGATCAGAATAATGCGCTGTTGCAGGTAATCGGCAGGCGCCTGCCAGTTGTCGGGAATCTGCATCGGCGCAGTTTATCACGTTACGCACCGGCTGAATCGAGAATGGCGGCGGCGCAGTTCATGCCGCTGCGCACCGCGCTCTCCAGTGTCGCCGGCAGGCCGGTGTCCGTATAGTCACCGGCCAGCCACAGGCCCGCGACCGGCGTCTGGCTGGCAGGCCGTAACAGGTCGACTCCCACCCGGGCGCTGAAGGTCGCGCGTTTCTCCCTCACCAGCAGACTCTGCCGGTGTGCGGGCCAGCCGGGAAAACTGGCCGCCAGTTCCGCGGCGACCAGCGCCGTCAAGCGCGCGCTCGGCATACTGCTGTGCGGTCCGCGCGCGCTGATGACGGCGGCGATCAGGCCGGGTTGCCCGGCGATGCAGTGGTCGAACAGCCACTGGGTCGAGGTGCCGTACAGGCCCACCATGGGCCGCGGCAGCCGCACCTCGGGGGGGTACTGTAGATACAGTGTGGCGACCGGTTCATTGCCCAGCAGTGCCAGCCTGTCACACAGCGGTTGCAGTGCGGGGTAGGGCGACATCAGGCGGCGGCTCATTACATGCGAAGTGGCCAGTACCACGTGACTGGCCTGCAGCTGCTGGGCACGAAGCTGCACTGCACTGACCGCGTTGTCACAGATCTGGAGCCCGGTGACACGCTGACCCAGCATGATACGTGCGGCGTGATCTTCCAGGTAGCGGGTGCCAGGCTGCGGCAGTATGCTGCCCAGCTCGGCTCGGGGGATCAGCAGGTCCGAGGCGTCGTGCGAGGACAACAGTGCCTGTTGCAGCGCGACCACGAACAACCTTGCGGAAGCCTGGTCGATGGGGGTATTGAGGATTGCGATGCACAGGGGTTCCCACAGTTTCTCGATCACTCTTGCGGTCTGGCCGGTTTCGCGCAGCAGCGCCGCTACGCTGATATCCAGCTCTGCATTGATGCGCAGCTTTGCCAGCCGGGCGCCGAAGCGCAGCGCCTTGAGGCGCGCCTGCAGGGACAGTCCGCGCGCCGACAGCAGCGCCGTGATCAGGTGCAGGGGAGCCGGCAGGCGTGGCGTGGTCAGCCGCAGCCCGCAGTGCCGTCCCCGCAACGCATGCAGTGTCAGGGGCATGCGCAAAAAGGCCCGTTCACTGTCGATCTGCAGTCTATCCAGCAGTGCCAGCAGCGAGCGGTAGGCACCCAGCACCAGGTGCTGGCCATTGTCGACCACGGTAGTGCCGAAGCGCAGGCTGCGAGCTCGCCCGCCCAGCTGGCGCGCAGCCTCGACCAGCACCACCGGCAGGCCGCCGGCGCACAGCTCAACCGCCGCCGTCAGACCTGCCCAGCCTCCGCCAACCACCACCACCGGGTGTTGCGGGAGCGGTTCAGGAGGCATGCGCCCGTTGCTTAGCGTGCTTACGCCGCCGGCGCCGTTCCCGGCGCGCCGTGGTCCAGGCGATCCACAGCTTGCGCACTGGAGTGAGCTGCACGCGGTGCTCCATGACCCGGTAACCGTCGGATTCGATTTCGTCCAGCAGCGTCTGGTATATCTCAGCCATAATGATACCGCTGCGCTGCGCATAGCGGTCCTGAGGATGGAGCCGGTGCAGGGCGCTCTGGTAGTAGTCGCGCGCACGCTGCGCCTGAAAATGCAGCAGATCGCGCAAGCCGGAGGGGTCGCCCCCTTTGAGCAGGTCGTGGGGATTGACGCGGTATTCTGACAGCTCATCGAGCGGCAGATAGATGCGGCCGCGCTGCGCGTCCTCGCGCACATCGCGCAGGATATTGGTGAGCTGAAACGCGGTGCCGAGTTGTTCTGCGTACTTCAGGGTGTCGCGGTGCTGGTAGCCGAAGATCTCCGCCGATAACAGCCCGACCACACCGGCGGCGCGGTGGCAGTACAGGGCAAGATCGCGGAACGAGTCATAGCGGGTGCGCTCCAGATCCATGCTCATGCCGTCCAGGATCTCGTGGAAATACTCCACGGGCAGGTTCATGTGCGCGATCGGCTGCTGCAGCGCGCGGGTCACCGGGTGCGACGGCCGGCCGCTGAAACACTGGTCGAGCTCGGTGCGCCACCAGTCCAGTTTGGCGCGCGCGACGCCGGTGTCCGCACAGTCGTCCACTACATCATCGATTTCCCTGCAAAAGGCATAAAGCGCTGTGATAGCGGTGCGCTGCTCCGGTGCCAGGAACAGGAAACTGTAATAAAAACTGGAGCCGCTGTGGGCCGCCTTGGCCTCGCAATACTGTTCGGGGGTCATGGAGTCGGGCTCGCCACTGATGAAATCGGGTCGGGTGGCCGCTGCGCAACGAGTCACAGCGGATCGGTGCTGCGCCGCGTGCCGGGTATAAAGGCTCTGCCCATTATACGGATGCGGTCGAAGCCATGCAGTCGCGGGGCGGCGAAAATATCCTGCTGATAGTGCAGTTTCTCCAGCACGCGCGCAGCGCTCAGGATAATGAGGCGTAGCTCGAAACCAAAACGTCCGTCGAGCCGTCGTCCCAGCGGGCTGCCGCTGCGCAGCAGTCGGGTTGTCCGCTGCAGCTGGAACCGGAACAGGGCGGACAGCTGCGGGCTGTTGCGCGACTCGGCGATGTCCTGTTCGGTTACACCAAAACGCCGCATTTCATCCTGCGGCAGATAGATGCGGCGGTTGTTGCGGTAGTCGAGGGCAATGTCCTGTAGAAAGTTGATCAGCTGCAATGCGCTGCAAACCGCATCCGACAGGGCGATATTGCGTGCCGAGGCGCTGCCCGTGAGCTGCAGCAGCAGGCGGCCGATGGGATTGGCCGAGCGCCGGCAGTAGTCCA
>CBDTYI010000296.1:0-3771 GCA_965364565.1 uncultured Gammaproteobacteria bacterium
TTCGGCCTGCGCGGTGATCTGGTCTCCGACGTCGGCAGCGTGCTGTCTCTGACCTGGGCAGCGCTGGGTTGCGACGCGCTGCGCTTTATGCGCGACCCGACGCGCGGCGGTCTCGCCACGGTGTGTCACGAGCTCGCCCAGCAGTCGGGGCTCGGCGTCAGGCTGCAGCAGACCTCTGTCCCGGTGCGCGATGCGGTGCAGTCGGTGTGTGACATGCTCGGCTACGATCCGCTCTACCTGGCCTGTGAGGGTCGGGTGGTGGCCGTGGTCGGCGCGGCGCAGGCGCAGGAGCTGCTGGCGCGCTGGAAGAGCCTGCCCGAGGGCGCTCAGGCCGCCATCATCGGCAGCATCGAGGAGGCGCGGCGTCCGCAGGTTGTGATGGTCACGGAGCTCGGTGGCGAACGGCTGCTCGACGAACTGGAAGACGACCCCTTGCCCAGGATCTGCTGATTGACTGAACACTCGATAATCCACGGGCCGGCCGGTGCGGATGCTTCCCTGGAGCTGTCCCGTAAGCTGATAGACCGACTGGTGCGCCCGAGTGCCTACCCGCACCCGACCCGGCGGGTAGAACTGCTGGAAACGCATTGCGCCTGGGTACTGCTCACCGGTGAGTTCGCGTTCAAGATCAAGAAGCCGGTCGACTTCGGGTTTCTCGACTACTCCACGCTGGAGAAGCGGCGATTTTTCTGCCAGGAAGAGATTCGTCTCAACCGGCGTTTTGCGCCGCAGATTTACCTGGACGTTGTGGCCATCCGCGGTGAGCCGGAGCAGCCGTACATCGAAGGCGACGGGCCGGTGCTGGAGTATGCCGTCAGGATGCGTCAGTTCCCGGCCGACGGTCTGTTGAGTCAGCTGGCGGAAAGCGGGCGACTGGAAGCAGAGCACATAGATCAGATGATCGAACGGATCGCGGACTTTCATCGGACCACCGGTAGCGCCTCGCCCGAGTCCGACTACGGTGACCCGGCGCGGATTCACCACTGGGTGGTGGAAAACTTCGAGCACGTTCGTTCGGCCATCAGCTCTGCCGAAGACCTGCAGCAGTTGGCGCGTCTGCGCCAGTGGGTGGAACAGGAGCGGGTGCGGCTCGACGCCCTGTTGCGCAGCCGCAAGCGGGACGGGTTCATTCGCGAATGCCACGGTGATCTGCACCTCGGCAACCTCACCCTCATCGACGGAGTGGTAACGCTGTTCGACTGCATCGAGTTCAACCCCGAACTGCGCTGGATCGACGTTATCAGTGAAGTGGCTTTTCTGATCATGGATCTGCAGGAGCGCGGTTACGCCGGGTTCGCCAACCGTTTCCTGAACGGCTATCTGCAGCACACGGGCGACTATGAAGGCATCGGCGTGCTGCCCTATTACCTCGTATACCGGGCCGCGGTGCGCGCCAAGGTCGCCGTGCTGCGCGCGCAACAGGCCGCCCCCGCATCGCCGGTGCTGCGCCACGCCCGACGGGAGTACCACGAGTATGCACGCCTGGCCGAGCAGTACACCGAGCCGCGGCAGGCCGCGCTGCTCATCACCTGCGGACTGTCGGGTTCCGGCAAGTCCACGCTGGCAGGGCAGCTCTGCGAACAGCACGGCATGATTCAGCTGCGCTCCGACCTGGAACGCAAACGGCTGGCGGGTCTGGCCGCCCTGGACAGCAGCCGCTCGGCGCTCGGCGCGGGTATCTACACACGCGAGCAGACGGAGCAGACTTACCGGCGCCTGGAGCAGCTCGCCGCGGCTGTGGTCGGGGCGGGTTACACCGCGCTTGTCGACGCAACCTTCCTGCGACGCAGGCACCGTGCGATGTTCAGGGAACTGGCCGCGGACCGCGGGGTGCCGTTTGCCATCCTCGACTGTCAGGCACCGGAAGCCGAGCTGCGGCGCCGCATCCGAAAGCGGCAGACCGGTGGCGCGGATGCTTCCGAGGCAAACCTCCAGGTGCTCGATGCCCAGCTCGCCGGCCGCGAGCCACTGGAGGGCGACGAGACGGCGCACGCTATCCGCGTCGATACCTCTGCGCCGGAACATTTCGCCGCACTGCTGGACGAGCTGCGCCAGCGCGCGCTGATCGATCCCGGTCAGGTTCGTGACTTCAGCGCGTGACGGCAGGTCCGCCCGCTCAGGCTGGGCTACTGCTGGCAAACTTCTTCTGCTATAATGCTGGAAATTTCAGGCGGGGCCGCCAGATCTTTGGCGGTTTTCGCGTTTTGAAGTGGGCCTATGGCCCATTTTTTATTTGTGGTGTGACCGGAATGCCGCGCGAATCGGCCGAACTCCGCAAGCTCCTGGAGCCTGCGGTTTCAGCGCTGGGCTTTGAACTGGTCGGCGTGGAGTTCGTATCCGGCCGGCGCGGTTTGTTGCGCGTGTATATCGACAGCGAAGACGGCATAACCATCGACGACTGCCAGGCTGTGAGTCACCAGGTGAGCGGGCTGCTGGACGTCGAGGACCCGATCCAGGGTCAGTATTCCCTGGAAGTCTCGTCGCCGGGGCTGGATCGTCCGCTGTTTCGGGCGTCGGACTTCGAGCGCTTCGCGGGGCAGGAGGTCCGTTTGCGTCTGGTGGCGCCGCTGGAGGGTCGCCGCAAATTCCGCGGTGTGCTGGTTGGTCTTAGAGACGGCAGGGTTGTGGTGCAGGTAGAGGAGCAGGAACTGGTGGTAGCGCTGGAAGAGATCGACGAGGCGCGACTGGTTCCCGATTATGACTCGCATCGGCTGGAGGGTGCGCAATGAGTAAAGAAATTCTGCTGGTCGTGGACGTCGTTTCCAATGAGAAGGGCGTCGACAGGGACGTGATTTTCGGCGCCATCGAGGCGGCGCTGGCTTCGGCGACCAAAAAGCGCCACCTGGAAGATATCGATGCCCGGGTCGCGATCGACCGTAACACGGGCGAGTACCAGACCTTCCGCCGTTGGGAAGTGGTGGAAGAAAGCGCCGACCCGGATGATGAGGAGGGCGGCTACCGGTTTCCGTCGCGCCAGATTCTGCTGGAAGAGGCGCGCAAACAGAATCCCGATATCCAGGTCGGGGATTTCATCGAAGAACCGATGGAGTCGGTTGACTTCGGGCGTATCGGCGCCCAGACCGCCAAGCAGGTGATTGTGCAGAAGGTCAGGGAAGCCGAGCGCGCCCAGGTGGTCGAGGAATACCAGAACCGGGTCGGCGAGCTGGTTACCGGCATTGTGAAACGGGTAGAACGCGGCAACGTGTACCTGGATCTCGGCGGTAATGCGGAGGCGATCATCTACCGCGAAGAAATGATTCCGCGTGAGGCGGTGCGGGCGGGCGACCGTCTGCGCGGCTACCTCAGGGAGGTGCGCTCCGAACCGCGCGGTCCGCAGCTGTTCATCAGCCGGGTGGCGCCGGAGTTCCTGGTGGAACTGTTCAAGCTGGAGGTGCCCGAGGTCGGCCAGGGGCTGATCGATATCGTCGGAGCCGCGCGGGATCCCGGGCTGCGCGCCAAGATAGCGGTGCGCACCAACGATCCGCGCATCGACCCGGTGGGTGCCTGTGTGGGCATGCGCGGTTCGAGGGTGCAGACCGTATCCACGGAACTCGCCGGCGAGCGCGTGGACATTATCCTGGCGGACGACAACCCGGCCCAGTTCGTCATCAATGCCATGTCGCCGGCGGAAGTGGTGTCGATTGTAGTCGACGAGGACAGTCACAGCATGGACGTGGCCGTTACCAACGAACAGCTTTCGCAGGCCATCGGCCGCGGCGGCCAGAACGTGCGACTCGCGAGCCAGCTCACCGGCTGGGAACTGCACGTGAT
>CBDTYI010000297.1:0-3732 GCA_965364565.1 uncultured Gammaproteobacteria bacterium
AGCGCTGCGCGTCAGGCTGGGTGAAGACCGCGGCCTGCTGGAGGGTCAGTGGAAACCGCTGTGGGTGGTCGATTTTCCCATGTTCGAGTGGGACGAGGACGCGGAACGCTGGATCTCCCTGCACCACCCGTTCACTGCGCCCAAGGAGGAGCACCTGGAGCTGCTGGAATCGGAACCGGGCGCCTGTCACTCGCGTGCCTACGACATGGTGTTGAACGGCACCGAGCTCGGTGGCGGTTCCATCCGTATTTTCCGCACCCAGGTGCAGCGGCGGGTATTTGAACTGCTCGGCATCAGCGACGAAGAAGCGGAAGACAAGTTCGGTTTCCTGCTCAATGCCCTGAAACACGGCTGTCCGCCGCACGGGGGGCTCGCGTTCGGGCTGGATCGTCTGGTCATGCTGATGAGCGGTGCGCAGTCGATTCGCGAGGTGATGGCCTTTCCCAAGACCCAGACCGCCAGCTGTCTGCTCACCAGTGCGCCGTCCCAGGTCCCGGACGCCCAGCTGCGGGAGCTCAATATCCGCCTGCGCAAGCTTCCCGAAAAACCCGCCGATTCGTGACTGACGCGCAATACAAACGACCCGAGTCCGTGCTGGTCGTTATCTACACGCCGACTGGCGAGGTGCTGTTACTGGAGCGCCAGCAGCCGCCCGGTTACTGGCAGTCGGTCACCGGCAGCCTGCGCTGGGACGAAACGCCTGAGCAGGCCGCCCGCCGCGAACTGGGCGAGGAAACCGGTCTCGAGGCCGGCGACCTGCTGGTTGATTGCGGCTATAAGAACCGCTTCGAGATCCTGCCCGCGTGGCGCGCCCGCTATGCGCCGGATGTGCACCGGAACACCGAGCACGTGTTCAGCATCCAACTGCCGGAGCCGGTGCCGGTAAATCTCAACCCCGCCGAACATTGCCAGGCACAGTGGCTGCCTGCCAGGTTCGCGGCCTTGCGCGCCAGTTCCTACACCAACCAGATCGCGATCGAACGACTGGTGCTGAGAGGATAGTCAGCTCAGGTTGCGCAGCGTCACAGGCTCCCGGCCGGGCCCCTGACGCGACCCGCCCGGCAATGTTAGAATTCCGGCATTTCGGTATCCGAGTGAGGACGTAATGGCGGGACACAGTAAATGGGCCAATATCCAGCATCGAAAAAAGGCCCAGGATGCCAAGCGCGGCAAGGTGTTTACCAAGCTGATCCGCGAGATCACGGTGGCCGCGCGGGCCGGAGACCCGGACCCGGCAGCCAATCCACGGTTGCGCCTGGCCGTGGACAAGGCGCTGAGCGCCAACATGACCAAGGACACGATCGAGCGCGCCATCAAACGCGGCTCCGGTGCGCAGGACGGTGAAAATTTCGAGGAAATCCGTTACGAAGGCTACGGGCCAGGCGGTGTCGCGGTGATGGTGGATTGCATGACTGACAACCGTAATCGCACCGTCGCGGAGGTGCGTCACGCGTTCACCAAGGCCGGCGGCAACCTGGGCACCACCGGCTCGGTGGCCTTTCAGTTCAGCCAGACCGGTATCCTCAGCTACCCGAGCGGCAGTGACGAGGACGCCATCATGGAGGCCGCGCTCGAAGCCGGTGCGCAGGACGTGATCGGCAACGATGACGGCTCCGTCGATGTGTTGACAAGTCCGGAGGATTTCGTCAGCGTGAAGGAGGCCATGATCGCGGCCGGTCTTGCACCGGAGACGGCCGAAGTAACGATGCGTGCCGATAATTCCACCCCTCTGGATCGGGACAACGCGGAAAAGATGGTGCGTATGCTGGAACGGCTGGAGGACCTCGACGACGTGCAGGACGTGTATTCCAACGCGGATATTTCCGAGGACATCCTGGCGGAACTGTGATCCGCATGGGGCGCATCCTCGGTATCGATCCCGGTTCCCGGTTGCTGGGTTACGGCCTCATCGACAGCGATGGCAGCGTGTCGCGCTACGTGGCCAGCGGCTGCCTCAAGGTGACCGGCGACGGCCTGGCGGAAAAACTGGGGCTGATCTTTCGCGAATTGAGCCAACTGATCGCGACCTATCGGCCGCAGCAGCTGGCCATCGAGAACGTGTTCATGCACCGCAATGCCGATTCCGCGCTGAAGCTCGGACAAGCGCGCGGCGCCGCGATCTGCGCCGCGGTTTCCAACCAGCTGCCGGTATCCGAATATGCGCCGCGCGAAATCAAACAGGCGGTGGTCGGCAAGGGCGGGGCGGACAAACAGCAGGTGCAGCACATGGTCCGCGTGTTGCTGAGCCTGGCCCAGACGCCGCAGGCCGATGCGGCCGACGCCCTGGCGATCGCGCTGTGTCACAGCTACCAGCAGCGCGCCCTGCAACGGGTGTCGCAGGCCAGCGGTCTGCGCGGAGGACGTCTGCGATGATCGGTTTCCTGCGCGGCGTACTGCGTGACAAGCAGCCGCCATCACTGCTGATCGAAGTCCAGGGCGTAGGATACGAAATCGAAGCGCCCATGACGACGTTCTACGACCTGCCGGCGCCAGGCGAGACGGTCACGCTGTTCACCCATCTGGCGGTGCGCGAGGATGCCCACACCCTGTACGGATTCAGCAAGCGGTCCGACCGCAAGCTGTTTCGCGCTCTGATCAAGGTGAACGGCGTCGGTGCCCGGCTGGCTTTGACCATTCTTTCCGGCATGGATGCGACTCGTTTCGCGCACTGTGTACAGGCAGCGGATACCGCGTCCCTGGTGCAGCTACCCGGCGTCGGTAAGAAGACCGCGGAGCGCCTGGTGGTGGAGATGCGCGACCGTCTGGCAGACTGGGAACTGCCGGCGGCGGGCGCGCCGGGTTCCACAGCGGCGCCGGGGCCCGATGTTGCCAATCCTGTCGAGGAAGCGGTAAGCGCGCTGGTCGCGCTCGGTTACAGGCCCCAGGAAGCCAGTCGTATGGTGCGCGCTATAGACAGCGGCGGTCTTTCCACCGAGAACATCATCCGGGCGGCTTTGCAGGCCACGGTCAAGCTGTAGCGGCTCCGCCGGCATAGCGTCGTTCACGACTTCCCCGGTCTGCCGGCCAATACCAGCCATTGGTTGCCGGGAGCGGGCCGGCGGCGGGCATTGCGGTGCCAGGCCGGCTCTGTACCGGCTCCGGTTCAGACTGTATCCTGCGCGGTATGATTGAGCCGGACCGCATTGTCACCGCGCGCGCCTCGTCCGAGGAAGAAGCCCTGGACCGGGCGATTCGTCCCCGTCGCCTCGCCGATTACGTCGGCCAGCCCCAGGTGACCGAACAGATGAGCATCTTTATCGAGGCCGCGCGGCGGCGCAGCGACGCGCTCGATCACGTGCTCATTTTCGGTCCGCCCGGGCTGGGCAAGACCACCCTGGCCCATATCATTGCCGCCGAGATGGGCGCGACGCTGCGCCACAGTGCCGGACCGGTCCTGGAAAAACAGGGTGACCTGGCCGCGCTGTTGACCAACCTCGAACCGCACGACGTTCTGTTTGTGGACGAAATCCACCGCCTCAGCCCGGTGGTGGAAGAGATCCTCTACCCGGCCATGGAGGACTACCAGCTCGATATCGTTATCGGCGAGGGTCCGGCGGCGCGCTCCATCAAGCTCGATCTGCCGCCCTTCACTCTGGTGGGCGCAACCACCCGCGCAGGCTTGCTGACCTCCCCGCTGCGTGACCGCTTCGGCATCGTGCAGCGGCTGGAGTTCTACCAGGCGGCCGATCTTGCCAGCATCCTGAAACGCTCGGCGCATATTCTGGGCATCGC
>CBDTYI010000298.1:0-3711 GCA_965364565.1 uncultured Gammaproteobacteria bacterium
CCGCCACGACCGACAGGAAATAGAACGCGATTAGAATGATCACGAACTGGGCGAGGTTGACGACCCAGCGCAGCCCACCCTCCGCCGAGGTGAGCCATCCGGTAATGGTCGCCCAGGTCGCACTGGCATCGGACACGTCCACTTCGATACCGGAAACCGCCCTCACGTACTGCTCGTACTCGGCCGGATCGCCGCCCTTGAGCTTGAGCGCAGCGAGTACCACGTTGACGCGATCGATCAGCGCGGTACGCTCTGCACGCAGGTCGGTCAGGTATTCCAACAACGCGGCCTTCTCCTTTGCCTTGTCCTTCGCTGCCTGCTGCGCCGTGGCCGCCTCGGGTGACACTGCGCTGTCGGGCTGGTGTTCGCCTGCGTCCTGCCCGGCCTTGGTGAGCGCCGTGCTAACCGCCTCCTGCACGGCCTTTTCCTGGCGGGCTTTCTGCTCCACTTCGCGGGCTTGCTGCGCCGCCTCACGGGCCTCCCTGGCTGCCTCGGCGGCCTGCTCCTGGTCGGCTTCCCGTTGCGCCTGTTGTGCGGCCTCCAGAGCCTCTGTCACTTGTTCCGTTTTCTTGATTTCCTTGCTCTTGTACTTGACAGCGATCTCCGCCTCGCTTATTTCGCGAACCTTCTGCTGCAGCACGTCCAGCCATGCGGCGGCCTCGGCTTGCAGCTCGCAACGCGTCAGCGGCTTGAGGCGCAGCTCAAGCTCCTCCACGGGGACGGCGGCATCTGCTGCGGTCACTGCTTTCAGCCCCTCGGCACAGTCGCTGTAACCCTCGGCAACCACCCCTCCTGCAGCGAGACTCAGCACGCCGACCAGACACAGGCCGCTCCATCGCATTCCACCCAACCATCTGAACATGTTCCCTCCTGAAATATTGTTGCCGGCACGCCAGCTGATTCTTAGCCGCACCATTCCCAGCCGGAAATCATAGCATCCCGAGGTCACCAAACAGGCACGCGCGGACGCCGTTGGCATGGTGCCCGCTCAATCGCAGCTGCCGCCCGCCGGCACTACTCACTCGCCATACACCTGAACGCTGACACATCGATCGCGCGGCCCGTCCAGTTCATACAACATGACCGACTGGTACTGGCCCAGCAGCAGCGCTCCTGCCTGTAACGCAATCACCTCCGAACTGCCGAGCAGCATGGCGGCGATATGCGAATGCGCATTCTGCGGCTCATCCGGTGGACAGTCGCGCAAGTGGATGTCATTGTGCAGATAGGTGTCACGCGACGGTATCAGGCGCCTCAGGAATACCTTCACGTCCTCGATCAGGCGAGGCTCGTATTCATTGATACCCAGCGCCGTGGTGGTGTGCTGTGATGTGACCGTCACGAACCCGTTCCGGATGCCGCTGTCGGCAATCCGGGACCTGAGCTGCGCGGTGATATCGTGCAGCGAGACATCCGCACCGGTGCGCAACTGCAGTGTGTAGACCTTGACCCGCATGCACCCTATTTAACTCCATTTGGCGGCCGATTCGCCAGTTCTGGCAGCCTCCACGGCACGGCAAGCGCGCCCGACCCGGGCACAAAGGCAGCGCCAGGAGGGTTGCCCGCACCCCCCACCGGTAACATAATCGACCCAACAGACTACCCGGGGCGCGCCCTGGGATCACGCCCATCAGCATTGAGGTCGTTGTCGGAGGAAAACCATGCCCCTGGTGCACATGCGCGACATGCTCAACCACGCCTACCAGAACGGTTATGCGGTCGGTGCGTTCGACCTGGTCAGCCTGGACTTTCTGCAGGCGATCATCGACGCCGCCGAACGCTGCCAGGCCCCGGTGATACTCAGTCTCGCCGAGTCACATTTCGACTATTTCGATTTCGAACTGATCATGCCGGCGGTGGAAGCCGCCGCCAGGCGCAGCACAGTGCCGGTTGCGATTCATCTCGATCACGGTGCGTCACTGGAATCCGCACGGCAGGGTATCCGGCTCGGCTGCAACGGCATCATGGTGGACAACTCCCTGTTGCCGCTGGAGCAGAACATCGAAACCACCCGCGCGATCGTCGAAATGGCGCATGGCTGCGACATCCCGGTAGAAGGCGAACTCGGTTACGTCGCGGGTGTCGAGGGCGAAGATGCTGAGCGCCATCCCGGCGACATCGTCTACACCTCCGCCGAGGAAGCCTGGCACTATGTGGAGAGCACCGGCGTAGATTTCCTCGCTGTCTCGATCGGCACCGTGCACGGGCGTATGCACGGCGAACCCGATCTCGATTTCGAACGCCTGGCGCAGATCAACGAGGCTCTGAATCTGCCGCTGGTCATACACGGCGGCACCGGGCTGAGTCCCACCCAGTTCCAGCGCCTGATCGCCAACGGCGTCGCGAAGATCAACTACTACACCGCACTGGCGGATGCCGCCGGCGAGCAGATCGCCGCCAACCTGGGCCGCGGGGCGCGCGGATACACCAAGTGCGTCGAGGATCTCCAGCTTGCCATCAGGACCGAGGTGGAACGCTGTATCCGGCTGTGGAGCGGCTCGGGACGCGCCACCGAGCTGTTGCAGCACTGTCAGCCGTGGGAAAATATAGAACACCTGATTTTCTACAACCTTTCCTGCTCCGAACAGGACGCCGACGCGGTCATCGCCGAAGGCGAACGGGTGCTGGCCACCATTCCCGGCGTCAGGCAGGTGTTTGCCGGCAAGGCCCTCGATGAATCCGGCCAGTATCGCTATTGCTGGCGCGTCCAGTTCGCCAGCCGCGCGGTTGTCGACACGTACCGCGATCACCCGCTGCACGTGCGCTATGCGAACACCTACTTCCGCCCCAACGCGGGCGACCGGGTGACGCAGGATTTCGCGCCGGCGCGGTCGCTGCCGCAGCAACAGGGTGCCACCCCTTCGGACGACGAACAGATCGCGAATCACGCCTCCTGATCCGCCGGGCCGGCGCCGCGGCGTCCGGAGCCCGTCGCCGCAGCCCGGGCGGAACCCGCCGCCCGCAGCATTTCACCTATGTGGCTGCTCAGCGCGGGGTGGCCACCAGCCAACCCGCCCCTGGCACCGCTCCCTGCATTTATCCCCTCGCTTGCCGCCAAACAGGCAGAGAGGTTACGGCGCCCGAGGAACGGTCCGTATGTCATATGCACTTGTCATCCAGGGTACGCACCACGGCGTGTGGTTATGGACGCCTGTGGGGTGCTTTCGGCTTGCGTGTGCTGGCGCAGCTGCTGCAGCGCCTGCACCCGGTTGCCTGCTTACCCCGCTTCGATGCCTGGCACGATGAAAAGCGCATCTGAACGGCTGCTGCCCTGGACCGCCTACCCCGCTACACTGCTGCTGGCGATCGGCGGTCACCTGGCGCTGCTGACTGCAGGTTACTCACTTATCACCAGCGCCTACCTCCCGGTGCTGGTGGGCGCCCTCCTGGTAACGGGGCTGGAGTGCGTTATTCCCTACCAGCGGGCCTGGAAACCGGGCCGCAGCGACATCGCAAACGATGCCCTGTTCATGGTCGTGGTACAGGTGCTGCTGCCGCGCCTGCTGGCACTGCTGGCGGTAATGGCGCTCGTGGATCCGTTGCGGAACCTGTACCCGGCCACGGCGGCCCTGTGGCCCCATCACTGGTCCCTCGCTGCCCAGGTGCCATTGATGCTGATTTGCGCAGAACTGTTACGCTACTGGCTGCATCGCCTGGCCCACACCTGGCCGCCGCTGTGGCGGCTGCACGCGGTACACCACTCACCGGAAA
>CBDTYI010000299.1:0-3659 GCA_965364565.1 uncultured Gammaproteobacteria bacterium
CAGATAACCGGCCATGTAGATCAGCGCCAGCAGTTTGGCCGGCTCGGAAACCTGGAGACGAAACACCCCGAGGTCGATCCAGCGCGTGCTGCCGTTGACCGTGGTGCCGAGGCCGGGCAGCAGCACCGCAGCAAGCAGCAGTATGGCGACCAGGATGCACAGCCGGCTGCACTGCTCCCACCACGCCAGTTTGATCCGCAGTGTCATCACACCCAGCGCCAGCCCCATGAGCAGGTACAGGGTCTGGCGCAGCGCGAAATGAAACGTGCCCAGGTGCAGGCGCTCGGCAACCGGCATGGAGGCCGAAGCGACCATGACCAGACCGAGCGAAAACAGCGCCGCGACCGCCGCCAGCAGCACGAAGTCCAGGCGCGGGCAGCTCGCGCCCCGGCGCACCGGCATATCCGGGAGCAGCAGCGCGAGACTCATGCGTAAAACTCCCGCACCGCCTGCATGAACACTTCACCACGGTGCTGGTAGTCGTCGAACATGTCGAAGCTGGCACAGGCCGGCGACAGCAACACGGTGTCACCCGCGTCCGCCAGCGCCGCGGCACTGTGCACCGCATTGGTCATATCGGAAACGAAAACCGTATCGAAGCGCCCCGCCAGGGCGTCGGCAATGTCGTGGGCCGCCTCGCCGAGCAACACCACCGCCTTGACGCGATCATCCATGCCCTCCGCGAGCTGGCGGAAATCAGCGCCCTTGCCGCGGCCACCGGCGATCAACACCAGCGGGCCATCGAAACCCTGGATTGCCGCCAGGGCAGCGCCGATATTAGTGCCCTTGGAATCGTTGAACCAGCGCACACCCTGGTACTCTCCGACCCATTGGGTCCGGTGCGGCAAGCCCTGGAATTCCCTTAGCACCTGCAGCATGGCGGGCCGGGGCAGCCCCGCGGCCTCCCCGAGCGCCAGAGCCGCGAGTGCGTTGGCAAGGTTATGACGCCCCGGCATACGCACCTCCGCGACCGGCAGCCAGCCTTCGCCGCCTTTTGCGATCCAGGCGGCGTTGCCGGCGACGCTGACACCGAAGTCCTGGCTACCGGGTTGCTGCAGGGTAAAGCCGGTCATCGCGCCGCCGGCGTCGGCCAGTGCGCAGGCCAGCGGATCATCGCGGTTCACCACCTGCACCGCGGCACCGCGGTATATCTGCTGCTTGGCACGGGCATAGCTGGCCAGCGAATCATAACGGTCCAGGTGGTCCGCACTGATATTCAGCACCGTGGCGGCACAGGCGTGCAGGCTGGAAACGGATTCGAGCTGGAAACTGGAGAGCTCCAGCACATAGAGATCGGGCTCCTGCTCCTGGACCAGGTCCAGTGCCGGCACGCCCAGATTGCCGCCCACCCGTACGTCCTTGCCGGCGCGCCGCGCCATGGCACCGACCAGGGTAGTCACCGTGCTCTTGCCGTTGGAACCGGTGACGGCGACCACCGGCGCAGCCGCCGTGCGCGCGAACAGTTCGATATCACCGATCACTTCCACGCCGCGTCGCCGCGCCGCCGCCAGCAACGGCTCCTGAAGCGGCACCCCCGGACTGACCACGATGCGCTGCGCGCGCGCAAACGCGTCGGCGTCGAAACCACCCAGGAACAGGGCAATATCGGGCAGCTCCTGCTGCATGGCAGCCAGCGCGGGCGGCTGTTCGCGGCTGTCGGTCACAGCCACCTCGACGCCGCGTCGCGCCAGAAAACGCGCACAGGACAGCCCGGTGACGCCGAGACCGACCACCAGCGTACGCGCGTGTTGTAGCGGATCCGAATTCACGTAGTTTGCCGCGGATTGCATCAATCGTCCGTTACAACAAAACCAGCACCACGACGATGACAGCGAACGTCATACCAACCACTGCAATTTGGCTCTTCTCGTCCATCGCAACCTCTCGTCAGCGAATTTTCAATGTTGCCAGCCCGAACAGCACCAGGATCACGGTAATTATCCAGAACCGCACAATGACGCGCGGCTCCGGCCAGCCTTTCAGTTCAAAATGGTGATGCAGCGGCGCCATACGAAAGATGCGCCGCCCGGTCAGTCTGAAAGAAGCTACCTGCAGGATGACCGACACCGTTTCCATCACGAACACACCGGCCATGACGAAAAACACCAGTTCCTGGCGCGCCAGCACCGCCACGATACCGAGCGCCGCACCGATCGCCAGCGCCCCCACGTCGCCCATGAAGACCTGCGCCGGATAGGCGTTGAACCACAGGAAGCCGAGCCCGGCGCCGACCATGGCACCACAGAACACCGCGATCTCGCCGACTTCGCGGATAAAGGGAATACCGAGATACTTGGCGATGAAAGCGTGGCCGGTGGCATAGGTAAACACCGCCAGCGCGCCGGCTATCAGCACCGAGGGCAGAATGGCCAGACCGTCCAGTCCGTCGGTCAGATTCACGGCGTTGCTTGAGCCGACTACAACGAAATACACCAGCACCACGTACCAGGCCCCCAGAGCAACGGCGACATCCTTGAAGAAAGGCACGAACAGCTGGGTCTCGAGCGGAGACTGCGCGTAATAATACAGATACAGCCCCGCGGCCAGGGCCGCCAGCGACTGCCAGCTGTATTTGGCACGCGCCGACAGGCCCTTGCTGTTGCCGTACACGATCTTGCGGTAATCGTCGACCCAGCCGATGACACCGAACGCCAGCGTCACCAGCAGCACCACCCACACATAGCGATTGGCGAGATCGGCCCACAACAGGGTGGACACGGCGATTGCGACCAGGATCAGCGCGCCACCCATGGTCGGGGTGCCGGCCTTGGAAAAGTGCGTCTCCGGACCGTCCGTGCGCACCTGCTGACCGATCTGGCGAAAACTCAGATGCCGGATCATCCACGGGCCCACCAGAAAGGAAATCAGCAACGCGGTCAGCGCGCCCAGGATGGTGCGCAGGGTCAGGTACTGAAACACATTGAAGCCGCTGTGAAACTGGCTCAAATAGTCAGCGAGATAAACGAGCACCTACGCCCTCCCCCGCTCGGCCGCGCTGGCGGACAACCGCAGCGCCGCAATCACCCGTTCCATGCGCATGGAACGCGAGCCCTTGACCAGTATCAGCACTCCGGGCCGCGCCATCTGCCCGAGCCGTCGGGTCAATGCGTCCACATCGGCAAAGGCTTCCGCCCCTGCGCCGAAGGCTTCTGCCGCCTGCTGCGCCAGTTCGCCCAGCGCGAACAAACGCTGCACCCCGTTGCGCTTCGCTTCCTCGCCCATCTGACGATGCAGGCGCCGGCCTTCCTGGCCCAGTTCGCCCATGTCGCCCAGCACCAGCCAGGGCTCAGCCTTGGCGTCCGCCAGCAGCTGCAGCGCCGCCTGCAACGAGGCGGGATTGGCGTTATAGGTATCGTCGATAAGCTGCACCCCGTTGATGCCGGGCAGGCTTTCCCAGCGCCCGTGCACCGCCCGCACCGCGGCGAGACCGGCAACGATGTGTGGCAGCGGGATCTCGAGGGCCAGCGCGGCAGCCGCGGCAGCCAGCGCGTTCATGACATTGTGCCGGCCCGGCAGCGGCAGGCGCAGGCTGGCCGCGCCGGCCGGCGTGTGCAGTTCGATATCGCTGCCCTGCAGGTCCCCACGCCACTGCGCCTGCAGCTCGGCGTCGGCGGAGGTGTCGTGGCTTTCGTCGATGCCGTCCACGCTGGCGGCGACGA
>CBDTYI010000300.1:0-3638 GCA_965364565.1 uncultured Gammaproteobacteria bacterium
CCTTCTGATCTGATACACTGGAGGGGCACCACCCCTCCTTTTTTATGGCCTTTATATTTCAATGAGTTAATGGCGGAGAGGGTGGGATTCGAACCCACGGAACCCATAAGGGTTCACTTGATTTCGAGTCAAGCCCGTTCGGCCAGCTCCGGCACCTCTCCGAGTTCAACTTTTCTCACAACATCAATGGGAAAGCCCGCTGCGGCGTAGCTCCCCGAGCGCCGGGCGCTATTGTAACCCATGCGCACCCGCGAAGCTAAAAATTGCCCGCCCCGGCCCGCTAATCTGGGTTAGGCGATACTGCTGCTAGTCATTACAATTGCTCCATGCGCCTTGTCCTCGTCTCCCTCGCGTTGTTGATCTCCGGCTGCGACCTGGTTCCGCAGTCGCACCTGGAGCGTGTGCAGGAGAAAGGTTTTCTTCTGGCGCTAACCCGCAATAGCGCGACCACCTATTACCAAGGCCCGTTCGGACCAACCGGACTGGAGTACGACCTGGCAGCCGGGTTTGCCAAATTCCTCGGCGTCAAACTGAAGATCGAAACACCCGACACCCTGTCACGCATGCTGGTGGAGATAGAGGGCGGCAAAGCGGACTTCGCTGCGGCCGGGCTGACCGTTACCGAAGACCGCAAGGCCTACATAAATTTCGGCCCCAGCTACCAGCGCATTACACCCCAGCTGGTCTACCGCATCGGCGCGGCGTCGCCGCGCAACCTGGACGGCCTCAACGGCAACCTTGAAGTAGTTGCAAAAAGCAGCCACGCGGAACGATTGACCTCGCTTCAGGATGAATACCCGAACCTGACCTTTGAGGAAAACAGCGAGCTCGAAAGCCAGCAGCTTCTCGACCTGGTATGGGAACAGCTGATCGATTACACCGTAGCAGATTCAAACGAAGTCGCCATTACCCGGCGTTTCTACCCGGAACTGCGAGTCGCATTTGACATCAGTTCCCCGGTGCCGCTGGCCTGGGCGTTCCCGCCCGGCGAGGACCGCAGCCTGATCGAGAAAGCAGAAGAGTATTTTGCCGCGTTGCAGGAATCGGGCGAACTCGATCAGCTGCTGGAACACTATTACGGCTACGTCTCGGATTTTGATTACGTCGGTACGCGCCGTTACATGAAACATATCGAGCAGCGCCTGCCGAGCTTCCGGAGCTGGTTCCAGGAGGCCGCAAACCAGACCAATGAGGACTGGCGTCTGCTGGCGGCCATCGGTTACCAGGAGTCACACTGGGATCCGAAAGCCGTATCGCCCACCGGAGTACGTGGAATCATGATGCTGACCCAGAACACCATGCGCCACATGGGCATCCAAGAAAGCCGTCACGATGCACGCGCGAGCATAGAGGGTGGAGCGCGTTATTTCGCACGCATAAAGAACCGGATTCCCGAACGCATCAGGGAACCTGACCGCACCTGGATGGCACTGGCGGCATACAACGTGGGATTCGGACATCTTGAGGATGCCCGCGTCCTGGCACAGGATGGCGGGGCCAATCCGGACCGCTGGGTAGATGTGAAGAAATATCTGCCGTTGCTGAGCCAGAAAAAGTGGTACAAGAAGACCCGCTACGGTTATGCAAGAGGCCGCGAACCGGTCCGCTACGTCGAAAATATCCGCAGCTACTACGACATCCTGGTGTGGATTACAGACCGGGAGATCCCGCCTGTTCCGGCTTCACGGGCGCTTACCGTAAACTCGCCGGCGCTCTGAGGCCTCAGGCAACCTGCACCGGTATCTCGTTGCGCTGGCGGACGATCCGATTGTCCGTGTCCAGGTACACGAGAGCAGGCTGGAACTTTACCGCTTCCTGCTCGCTCAGCACCGCATAGGTACAGATAATGATCCGATCTCCCGGGGCCGCCTTGTGCGCCGCCGCACCATTGATGGAGATAATACCTGAGCCCTGTTCGGCGCGGATTGCATAGGTTACGAAACGTTCGCCGTTGGCAAGGTTGTAGATATGAATCTGCTCATACTCACGAATACCGGCCGCTTTCAGCAACGCGCTGTCGATGGCGCAGGAACCCTCGTACTCCAGCTCGGAGTGGGTCACGCGCGCATGGTGCAGCTTGGATTTGAGGACAGTGATTTGCATCCGTGTTGATTCCTGCCGAAGCACAAGGGCGATATTATCCCAAGATCCGCAACTCCCTGCAAACTACAGCAACTGTAGGCTTTTACACCCGCACATTGTCAATCAGGCGGGCTTTTCCCAGGCGCGCAGCCGCCAGCACTACCTGCGGTGTACCGATGCCGGCTGGCACTTCCAGGGTCAGCGCGTTCCGGATCGCAACGTAGTCGGGTTCAAACCCGGAATTGCGCAGAGTTTGCGCGGCGCCGGACTCCAGCTCGCTAAAACAGGACTCGCCGTTGCGCAGCCGAGCCGCGACCTCGCACAGAGTTCGGTACAGCAACGGTGCCCGCCGCCGCTCCCTGGCGGTAAGATACTGGTTACGCGAACTCATCGCCAGGCCATCCGGCTCGCGTACCGTGGGCAGCGCGGCGATTTCGACAGGCCAGCCCAGGTCTTCCACCATGCGCCTGATAACCGCCAGCTGCTGAAAATCTTTCTCGCCAAATACCGCGACGTCCGGCTGCACCAGATTGAACAGCCGCCCCACCACCGTCGCCACCCCGGTAAAGTGGCCGGGCCGGAAATCCGCGCATAGCCCGCGGCTGACTTGCGGCACCTCGATACGGGTGGTCTCCCCCGACCCGTGCGGATAGATCGCCTCGACGCCCGGTGCGAACAACAGGTCCACGCTTTCCTCGGCGAGCTTTGCGCGGTCCTGCTCGAGAGTTCGCGGATAGCTGTTGAAGTCCTCGCCGGGACCGAACTGCATCGGATTGACGAACACACTGACCACCACCCGCTGCGCCGCGCCGCGTGCGCGGCGCACCAGTTGCAGGTGCCCCTCGTGCAGATTTCCCATAGTGGGCACAAACCCGATGCGATCGCCCGCCGCACGCCAGTACGCAACCTGAGCGCGCAGTCGCGCAATCTCCTTCAACGTGAGCATCACGAAAAGGTATGTTCCGGCCCGGGAAATTCCCCGGCCCGAACCGCGTCCACGTAGGCCCGCAGCGCTTGCGGTATATCGTCCGCATCCTCCAGGAAGTTGTGCGAGAAGCGCGGGCGTTTGCCTGGAGTAATGCCCAGCAGGTCGTACAACACCAGCACCTGTCCATCACAATGCGGACCCGCGCCAATACCTATGGTTGGAATATTCAGGCTCGCACTCACCTGACTGGCCAGATCGCTGGGGATACATTCCAGCACCAGCAGCGAAGCCCCGGCCGCTTCCAGAAGCCGCGCCTCGTTAAGCAGTTTGGCAGCCGATTCACTGTCGCGGCCCTGAACCCGGTAACCACCCAGCTGGTGCACCGACTGCGGAGTCAGTCCCAGGTGCGCGCACACGGGGATACCGTGAGCGGTCAGCGCCTGTACGGCTTCGGAGACCACCTGCCCGCCTTCCAGCTTCACCATGTGCGCTGCGCCTGATCGCATCAGCTGCGCCGCGTTTTCCAGCGCCTGCTCCACACTGGCATAGCTCATAAACGGCATATCGACGATACGCAGCGCGCGTTCGCCGGCCTCCACGTAGCGCAGCGTGGCCTGGGTCTGGTGGG
>CBDTYI010000301.1:0-3635 GCA_965364565.1 uncultured Gammaproteobacteria bacterium
GCGCGAAGCGGCGCTCTCAGGCAGCTACGCTGTGGCCGCCGAGGACGGCTTTTTCTCGGCGCGGATCGCCGGCAACGCCCGCCCTGAAGTGACTGCCCATGAAGGCGTCTACCAGGTGACCGTCCCGCTCGCGACGGACATCCCTCCGGCCGAGTGTTTTGTCTACCATGACGTGCTGGATACGGCCGCGACGCTCAGCCAACTGATCGAACAGCCGCTGAGCGATATGTCCAGGACGCAGATTCTTGAGATCGATGCCGGCACCTTCGGCCACATACCTTATCTTTACCAGGAACGGCTCTACCTTACCGCGAAAAAAGAGGCAGGTGTCCTGAAGGGCATCGTCGTGCCGTTCGATTCGTCCCTGCTTGCCTGCCTGCATGATACGGCCGGCTACAGCGAGACGTTCAGGCAGATGGCCGCCGGCTTTGCAGACACGCTGGTGCTGCGCGACGCGCGCCGGGAGACCGTTGTGCACGAGGAAGTGCTGTTGTGGCGGTTGCGAGACATGAATATTGGTTACACGGTGAACCGTGCAGGGCCTGATGCGGAGGGCGACATCAAGAGTACGGTGGAGACCGCCATGCTGTTACCGCGTTCCGCCAGCGAAACCATGGCGCGCGACGAATACAATGTCATCTTTGAACAGAGCAATGGTGATCTGATCAGCGGGCACTACGCCGAAACGGAGAATGGTGAGATCAAGATGTTGATCAAGCTGGATCGGGTAGAGCAGGGTGGCTATCGGGTCGAGGGCACCTACCAGGGCAAAGAGATTGACGCGCCACTGCAAGCCGCGTCGGGTGTGGTCGGACCCTATTATCAGCACCGGGAAATGGTCCGCGCCGCGAACCCGGTGAGTGGCCAGCCGCGTGCCCTGAGTGTCGATTCCTACGTCCCGTCCGCCAATCCCCTGCAGACGGTCAGGTACGATGTCAACCCGACCGGTGCGCGGCCCGGCGGTCTGCCCGAGTATCAGTTATCGTTCTCGGGCGTGAAGGCGACCGGCGTGGTGGACGACAAGGGGCAGAAGTCCCTGACAGTCAAGATGGGTCTGCTGGAACTGCAGTTGTCGCGGGCCTACGTCAACAGTCAGAACTGACGAGTAGAGTGGATTCCATGTTGAGTGCACGCGCCAGCCTGCTGTGGCTGGCCCTGTTCGTGGCCGGGCCGCTCGAGGCAGCCGACGACAACCTCTTTATCGGCCAGGTCCGGGTGCAGGATGTCCGGGCCGCGTCGGGCGACTCGCCGGTGCTGCACTACCGCCTCCTGCACGAGAACCCCGCTGCGTTACAGGCGCGACTGGCGGAATGGATCGATCAGCCGAAACCGGTCGAGGGCGGTGTCGCCTTCAGTCTGCGAGCCTATCCCGTGGCGGCTGCGCCGGTCGTAGACCAGCAGCACCGTACTGCCAGCTTTCTGATCGATTACACCGAGCCTGTGATACAGGCCCTGGCCAAGCCCATCGAACAGCGTTACGGCAGGCAGCCGTCACCGGGCGAACTCGAACAGTTCGTATACGGCTACATCGTGGACAAGAACAGTGCGCACGGCTTCGATGTGGCCTCGATGGTGGCCAGGTCCCGCGCCGGTGATTGTACCGAGCATGCTGTCCTGCTGACGGCATTGCTGCGCATGTACGGCTATCCGGCGCGTACCGTGACCGGGCTCTATGTCTCACTGGAGAAACCGGTACTGGCCTATGGCCATGCGTGGGTTGAATACCACGGTGCCGGCGGCTGGACGGGGCTCGACGGGACCCGCCTCGGTGCGGGCGTCGATGCGCAGCATGTCCCGCTGGGCGTGGTCGAGGATGAGAGTATCGGGTACGCATTGGGTCTGATCGGCACCTTTGAGATGCTTGCCATCGAGCGGGTAATCGTCGAGTAACACACAGGGTGACGGCCACTGCTGTCCCACAAAGTTTTTACCGTCTTGAGTCAATAGACTGATTTCGCGGACGCATTACAAAAGAAGCCCAGGTTGAAACATGCAATCCGCATCGGCCAATGATTCCTGCATCGTCATTCCGGCGTAAGCCGGAATCCAGTGTTTTTTCGGGCATTCTGGATTCCGGCTTGCGCCGGAATGACGGAGATCCTGCGTTTGTGGAACAGCAGTGGGTCGCGGCACATCTTTCCTTCCTGCCTGCTGTCGACTTGCCCCAACTGGAACAGGCGCGGATAATCGGTGCTACCGCTGGCAGGGAGGGTTGGACATGGCAAAGCTGAAGGTTAACGGCGCAGCCGTTGAACTCGATGTCGATGATTCCACGCCGTTGCTCTGGGTGTTGCGCGAGCAGCTTGGGTTGACGGGCGCCAAGTACAGTTGCGGTATCGGGCTGTGCGGTGCCTGCACGGTGCATATCGACGGTGAGGCCGTGCGCGCCTGTGTCGTGCCGGTGGGCTCGCTTAGCGAGGCGCAAAACATCGTCACCATCGAGGGCTTATCGCCCGACGGCAGCCACCCGGTGCAGCAGGCCTGGGCGGAGCTGGATGTGCCGCAATGCGGTTACTGCCAGCCCGGCATGATCATGGCCGCGGCCGCGCTGCTCGACAACAACCCCGCCCCCAGCGATGCCGACATCGATGCGAACCTGCCCAATATCTGCCGCTGCGGCACCTATAACCGGGTGCGGCGCGGTGTGCATCGCGCGGTGGAGCTCAACAAGCGGGGGAAGGCGTGATGGCTACGGAACCGGTCACCCTCACGCGGCGCGAATTTCTCATCGGCACGGCAGCGGCCGGCGCCGGCTTTTCGCTCGGTTTGTATCTGCCTCTCGCCAGCGGTCCGGTCGCGGCGGCCGAGCGGCCACCGGAGGTCAATGCCTGGGTGGTTATCCAGCCGGACGACACCGTCATCATCCGCATTGCGCGTTCCGAGATGGGGCAGGGTACGCTCACCGGTCTTGCCCAGATGGTCGCCGAGGAACTGGAGTGCGACTGGTCGAAGGTGACCACCGAGTATCCCACCCCGGGCGAAAACCTGGCCCGGGACCGGGTATGGGGCAGCTTCTCCACCGGCGGCAGCCAGGGTATCCGTGGCAGCCATGAGTATGTGCGCAAGGGCGGCGCCGTGGCCCGCGAGATGCTGATCGAGGCGGCCGCCGAGGCCTGGGGTGTGCCCAGAACGGAATGCGGCGCGGCGGCCAGCGTGATCACGCACCGGCCCAGCGGGCGCACCACCACCTACGGCAAGGTGGCCGCGGCGGCCGCCGGACTGTTCCCGCCGGAACAGGTGACCTTGAAGGACCCGAAGGACTGGAAGCTCATCGGCAAACCGGTCAAGCGCCTGGACACGCTGGACAAGCTCACCGGCAAGCAGGTGTTCGGCGCCGACCTCAAGCTGCCCGGCATGCTCAACGCCAGCATCCGGGCGTGCCCGACCTTCGGCGGCACGCTGAAGTCTTTCGATGACAGCAGGGTGAAAACCATGCCCGGCGTGCGCGCGGTGCTGCGCGTGGATGATACTGCCGTGGCGGTGGTGGCGGACACCTGGTGGCAGGCCAATACCGCGCTCGACCGGTTGCCGGTGACCTGGGACAGGGGCCCGAATACCAACCTCGACAGTGCCGCCATCGAGCGCATGCTGGAGGAAGGGCTGACGGCGGACGAAGGTGACTTTGTCGGTAACGA
>CBDTYI010000302.1:0-3617 GCA_965364565.1 uncultured Gammaproteobacteria bacterium
GTCACGCACAGCCGCGCTGCTGCGCTCCGCATCGAGCGCCTCTGCCAGCAGTTGGCGCTGCTGTTCCAGATCACGCCGGCTGGCAGCCGCAGCTTGCAGGTCGAGTTCGAGCGCCCGACTCTCGCCACGCGCGGCTTCCAGTTCCGCCTCGATCTTGGCGATGCGCCGGTGCAGCGCAGCGATCTGTTCGCCGTCCCGGCTGCCGGTGCGGTGCAATTCGTCGCGCACCGCGTCCAGCTCCGAGGTCAGTACCTGATTAAACTGCTGTGCCGTGGCGAGATCCTGCTGGAGGGCAGCGAAACGCGCCTCGCTCTGCTCGATCTCGCTCTGCAGTTGTTCGCGCTCCGCCTGCAGGGTGGCGACACGGTCGTCGCGCTCGGCAAGGCCGATATCGCTATCGTTTTTTTCCAGCTGTACGCGCTGCAGCTTTTGTTCCGCCGCCCCGAGCGTGGCGGTAACCGTCTCGACATCCTGTGTGGCGGCCGCGAGCTGGCGGGTCAGGCTGTCGATCTCGGCGCGGCGTTGTTCGTCCTGCGCCCGCAGATCCGCGAGCTCCTGCTCATGCGCGGCGACACTGCTGCGTTGCTCGTGCAGCTCCTCGCTCAGCGCCTGGCGCTGCTGCTCGCTGTGCTGCAGACCCACCGACACCTCGCCCAGCGCGGTCTCGAGGTCCTTTGCACGCTCCTGTTCCGCTGCCGCCTGCCGGGCGGCGGCGGCTCGCAGATCCTGCTCGAGCGCCTCGCCTCCCTGGCGCGCGGCTTGCAGCTGGGCTTCGAGCTCGCCAATGCGCTGTTGCAGCACCGCGATCCGTTCGGCATCGCGGCTGGCGGTGCGTTCCGAGTCATCGCGCAACGCACCCAATTCGGACTGCAGCGTCTGGCTGGATTGCCGGGCCCCGGCCAGCTCCTGCTGCAGAGTCGACAGACGCGCGTCGAGCTGCTCGATTTCGCTGTACAGTCGCTCCCGCTCGGACTGCAGCGCCGCGACCTGATCGTCGCGCTCGGCGAGTGCAATCTGGATATCGTTGTTGGCGCGCTGGGTGCGCTGCAGTTTTTCCTCAGCAGCCTGGAAGGCAGCGCTGACGCTTGCCACGTCCGGCGGGGCCGCAGGGGCGCCCGGTTCCGCCGGTTGTTCCGCCGGCACTTCCGCTACCGGCGTCGCGGCAACGCCGGCAAGCGCACGGGCCCGGGCCAGCTCCAGGTCGACGAGCGCCTGATCCCGCTCCTGTTCGAGGCGGCCGGCACGCGCCTCGAGTTGCCGGTACTCATCCCGCGCAGCCGTCAGCTGCTGCTGTAACGCACCCAATTCGCGTTCCAGCTGCCTGACCGGCACGGCATGGCTTGTGATGGATTCTACGGCCCTGCGCCAGCGCGGTTTGCGGCGCAGATCAGACCGGCGCGCCGCCCGACTGGTGCGGGCCGCGCCCGCGGAACCGCGCGCTTCGCCTCGCGTCGCGGTGTGGAGAGCGGCGTGGTGGTCGCGCGGCAGCGGCGCGAGCCCGGGCTGCACCGACTGCAGGTATTGTTCGGTTCTGGCGAGATTTCGCTGCGCGACGTTGCGCTGCCTGGCGAGCAGACTGACCTGCAGACCGAGTTCGCGGTACCGGTCCAAGGCGTCAGCCAGTTCCCGGCGCACGGCAGCAATCTGGATCTCCAGCTGTGCGGCTCTCATGATCCGGAATGCCTGCCTGTACCGAAGTTGTTGCGCCGGTGCGGCTTTGCGCTAGCCAACCGCTGACCCCTCATAACGCCTTAACGCTGTCTGCAGCTTTATTCTTCTTTGGTTTGTGCCTTCCGCTGGTCGTTCCTCGCCGCCGGCCGCGGTGCACCCATGTGCGAACTCAGCCTCGAACTCTGTGATCGCTCGAGGCCTTCTGTCTCCCAATGGTGACAGTATAGTTCAGACGGCTGCCGACGGCAGCCGCTGATTCGTGCAAACCTGCGGCCCGGTCGAATCCGTTTGCCTGCGGATGCCCGTCAATCCCCGGCGCCAGCGGGGCCCGCCCTGCACCAGATAAGTCATAACCCTGCTGTTTCTGACTGTTTTGTGAACCAGCGCCGCTCGGGACGCCACACGCTTCACAGTATTCGGCGCCGGGTCTCTCTACTCTGGCTGCATGTTCAACGTACAGGAAACCCGAGCATGAAAAAACTCACCCATGGTGGCTCGCGCGCAGCCGGATTGCGCTTTGGAATATTCTCGCTGACGCTGGCCTTATCGACCGCCTACGCGGCCAAGCCCGGGACTGCCAACGGTCTCGACCTCGATATCCAGCAGTTCCGCACCACCACCAAGGTGGAGCTGTCCAGCCGCAAGGGAGCGGACATCCGCATTGACCTGTCGGTGCGCAACAGGAGTAATTTGGACGGCACAGCCGTCGCGACACTGGTTGGACGTTCGATACCCGGTAACAGCCGGTTGATAGCGCGCCAGTTCGATGTGTACGATCCCCCGGGCGGCGGTGCGACCGCATTTTCCTATACGATCGATGCGGCCGACATAGACATGGGACCGTCGTTCGGCGGCATCCGCTGGACAGTGTTCATTGCCGACGATGACCCGGATGATGACACGGCTACGGACATCACCGTTGTAAGGCCATGATCGGACCAGGGTCCGGTGGCGGGAAAGGAACGCCCATACCCTCCGGATCCTGGAACAACCCGTTGTCGCTGCCGGTCGCGTACGGGCGGGCAGCGGCTTCTTCGTGAACCGGGTCTCTTGACCATCCTTTCCGCACCCACCCTGTCGGGTGTCTTCATGCCACACTCGCCGCCAGCGCCTGGCCGCAAGGCTTGCCTCGTGGAGGCGGTCTGAATGGGTTAGTATCAGTGGCGGGGTGCACTGGAACCTATCTCATAGTCCCCCACAGCCGCGCCAGCCGATGCCTTGGCAACCGGTTGCCGCCGGGACAAAACACGATATAAACAAGAACCGGCGTTTATCGCTATCGGAGGAGAATCGTGTCGTACCTGAAGACTTTACCCACCGGCCCCCTGTTCGGGGCTCTGCTGAGCGCGCTGGCACTGACACCACCGCTCGCCCTGCAACCAGCCGCGGCCACGGAGAGCCGACCGGATGCGCCCCCCGAACAGGCCGGCCACGGCGCGCATGACCATGCGCATCACCACCACGAAGTCGCCCCCGGCTTCCAGCGTTCGCTGGCTTCCTACCCGGTTCCAGCCGTGACCCTGATCAACCAGGACGGCGAGGCGGTCGCCCTGCCGGAACTCCTGCAGGCGGACCGGCCGATCATGCTTAACTTCATTTTCACCTCCTGCACCGCCATCTGCCCGGCGATGAGCGCCATTTTCGCCAAGGTACAGAGCGAACTCGGCGACGCCAGCGCGGGGCTGAACATGGTGTCGGTTTCCATCGACCCCGAGCAGGACACGCCCGCAGCGCTCAACGCCTATGCGCGACGTTTCGACGCCGGACCGCAGTGGCAGTTTCTGACCGGCAGCCTGGACGACAGTATCGCGGTACAGCGGGCCTTCGACGCCGACCGGGGAGACAAAATGAACCATGCGCCCCTGACACTGTTTCGGGCAACGCCTGACAGTCAGTGGGTACGCTACGAGGGTTTCGCCCCGGCAGCAGAACTGGTGAAGGAATAC
>CBDTYI010000303.1:0-3595 GCA_965364565.1 uncultured Gammaproteobacteria bacterium
CCTACATCGCGCCCGGGGCGGTGCTGATGCCCTCCTATGTCAACATCGGCGCCTATGTCGACAGCGGCACCATGGTGGACACCTGGGCGACAGTCGGGTCCTGCGCCCAGATCGGCAAGAACGTGCACCTGTCCGGCGGCGTCGGCATCGGCGGTGTGCTGGAACCGGTGCAGGCCGCGCCCACCATCATCGAGGACGACTGCTTCATCGGTGCGCGTTCCGAAGTCGTGGAAGGGGTGATTGTGGAGCAGGGCTCGGTGATCTCCATGGGCGTGTATATCGGCCAGAGCACCCGCATCTACGACCGCGAGAAAGATGAAATTCTCTACGGCCGGATACCGGCCGGCTCGGTGGTAGTATCGGGCAACCTGCCCTCCAAAGACGGCAAGTACAGTTTGTACTGTGCAGTAATCGTGAAAAAAGTCGACGCGAAGACCCGCAGCAAGGTCGGCATCAACGAATTGTTGAGGGATATCTAGTTATTCACCACAAAGGGACACAAAGGGCACGAAGGAAAACCAAATAATGCTCGCTGCGTTGACGGTTCCTCCGTGTGACTTGGTGCGCCTTCGCGGTACAAGCAGGGCAGATTGAAAACAATCCATCAACCACCAGGACGTACCAGGGAACTCGATCGCAATGCTCCGCGCAACAAACGCTTTTGCACTTCCTTTGTGTACCTTCGTGTCCCTTTGTGGTTAACAGAGTCGAAAACCAGATCATGCTAACCATCTACGGCATCAGGAACTGCGACACCATGAAGAAGGCCATGCGCTGGCTGGACGAGCACGGGGTCGACTACCGGTTTCACGACTACCGCAAGGACGGCCTCGACGCCGCTGCGCTGAAGGCGTGGGAAAGAGAGCTCGGCTGGGAGACGCTGCTCAACCGCCGGGGTCAATTGTGGCGCAAACTGCCGCAGGCGCAGCGCGACGCTATCGATCGCAGCAGCGCCCTGCAGCTGATGCAGCAGAATCCGGGCATCATCAAGCGGCCGCTCCTGGATCTCGGCAAGCGCCGCGTGCTCGGCTTCTCGCCCGAGACCTACGGGGAACTGTTCTGAGCCGGCCGCGAGCGGGGCATGACATCACCCCGCAGCTACTGAACGGCGCCTAAAACAAGTACACTAGACGCCATGTCTGACACCCTGCAACTGGCCAACGATCTCATCGGCCGCGCCTCGGTCACCCCGGAAGACGCGGGCTGCCAGGAGCTGATGCGCGGTCGGCTGGCGGCAATCGGTTTCGAGTGCCAGGATCTGCCCTTCGCCGAGGTTAGCAATTTCTGGGCACGCCGCGGGAACCGTGCGCCGCTGCTGGTGTTCGCCGGCCATACCGACGTGGTCCCGCCCGGCCCGCTCGACGAGTGGCATTCCGATCCCTTCATGCCGCAGGTGCGCGAGGGCTTGCTGTACGGACGCGGCGCAGCCGATATGAAGGGCTCGCTCGCGGCCATGGTCACCGCCTGCGAGGCATTCGTGGCCGAGCACCCGGAGCACACAGGTTCGATCGGTTTTCTGATCACCAGCGACGAGGAAGGACCGGCTGTCAACGGCACCGCCAAAGTGATTGAATGGCTACAGCAGCGCGGCCAGACCATCGACTGGTGTCTGGTGGGCGAACCGTCCAGCAACCGGCGTGTCGGCGACGTCATCAAGAACGGCCGGCGCGGGTCCCTGAACGGGAAACTGACAGTGAGGGGCAAGCAGGGTCACGTGGCCTATCCGCACCTGGCCGCCAACCCCGTTCACCTTGCCGCCCCGGCGCTGGCGGAACTCGCGGCCATCGAATGGGACCAGGGTAACGCGCACTTTCCGCCCACCAGTTTCCAGATTTCCAATCTGCACGCCGGCACCGGCGCCGAAAACGTCATACCCGGCGAGCTTCAGGTGATGTTCAATCTGCGCTATTCGACGGCACTCACCGAACAGCAGATTCGCACCCGGATCGAAGCTATCCTCGACCGCCACGGCCTCGACTACACAGTGCAGTGGCGGCTTTCGGGGCAACCCTTCCTGACCGCCGCGGGCGAACTGGTCGACGCGGCGCGCGCCGCGATACGCGAGGTGGCACATATCGATGCCGAACTGTCCACCAGCGGCGGCACCTCGGACGGGCGTTTCATTGCGCCCACCGGGGCACAGGTGCTGGAACTCGGGCCCATTAATGCCACCATTCACCAGGTCAACGAATGTGTCGCCGTGACGGCCCTGGATGAACTCGCCGAGATGTACCGGCGCATACTGGAAAAACTTTTAACCTGAGCAGCGCGGCGCAGCTGCGGCAACCACACCGGGAAACGCCATGACACACACAATCCGAGCGCTGAGCATCGCCCTGCTGCTGCCGCTGCTGGCCGCCTGCAGCATGGGCCAGATGGTGGCCCGCACTTCGACCTCCATCATGGACGGAAACATCGCCGCCATGGACCGGGAAACCGACCTGGTGCTGGCCGAGGCCGCGATACCGGCCAACCTCAAGCTGATCGAAGGCCTGATCAACGAGGACCCCGGCAATCTGCAGCTGCTGGCCGGCGCCGCACAGGGGTTTTACGGGTACGCCTTCGGCTTCGTGGAACTCGTGGACCGGCAACGCGCCGACGCCCTGTACCGGCGCGGTTTCCAGTTCGGGCGCCGCGGGCTGCAGCGTCTGGGCGTCACCATCGACTTCGATACCGCGGTTCCGGCCGACATTGACAAGGCCGTCGCGGGGCTGGGCAAACGAGCGGTGCCATTGCTGTTCTGGACCGCATCCTGCTGGGCCAAACAGATCGATCTGAACCGTGATGATCCCGCGCGACTCGCCGAGGTCAACAGCACCGAGCGCCTTATGCACCGCGTGCTGGAGCTGCAGCCGGATTATTATTACGGCGGCGTTCACCTGTACTACGGTGTGTATTACGGCAGCCGGGCACCGATGCTGGGTGGCAATTTCGCCCGCTCGGAACAGAGCTTTGCCAGCGCCCGGGCGGTCACGCAAGGAAAGCTGCTCATTGTGGACGTGCTGCAGGCGGAATATCTGGAGCGCCAGCGACTCGATCAGCAGCGTTTTCGCCAGATGCTGACCCGGGTGCTGAACACCCCGGTGGGCAGCTTTCCGGAAATGGCACTGGCCAACCAGATTGCGCGCGCGCGCGCCGAATACCTGCTCGGCGGCGAATCCGACTGGTTCTGACAGGGGGCTATTATGCTCATCACGCTACTGCGCCGCTTCATTCCCGCACTGCTGGCAGCGTGCGTCTGGCTCAGCGCCGGCGCCGAGCCACGGCACGTGCTGAAATTTGCCACCCTGGCCCCTTCCGGTTCCACCTGGATGAACCTGCTGGAGGACTGGGGCGACACGGTTGAGACGCGCAGCGGCGGTCGTCTGGTATTCAAGTTCTATCCGGGCGGCGTCCAGGGCGACGAGCCGGACGTGCTGAAGAAAATGCGCTTCAACCAGCTGCAGGGCGGCGCTTTCACCGGCTACGGTATCGGACGCATGTACTCACCCGCGCGGGTGCTGGAGCTGCCGTTTCTGTTCCGCGATGTGCACGAAGTCGATCATGTGCGCAGCCAGTTCACGGCGCAGTTCCAGGACGGCTTTCGTGACCACGG
>CBDTYI010000304.1:0-3584 GCA_965364565.1 uncultured Gammaproteobacteria bacterium
CCGGCTTCCGCCGGAATGACGATGCAGGAATCATCGGCCGATGCGGATTTCATGTTTCAACCTGAGCTTCTTTTGTGATGCGTCCACGAAATCAATCTATTGACTCGAGAAAGTAAATACTTTGTGGGACAGCAGTGGGTCAGAGTCGATTTTTCGTTTGACGCGCGGAAATCGAGAACATTCAAATTCGCAGAACAAATCGACTCTGACCCCGTTTCCCCAACCCATTTTCGCCCTGTTTTCAGCCTGCGCCAGAGTTAATTTGAATTACCAGGAGTTACAGCTATCTTGCGAAGAAATATGTAAAAAGTGTTGAAATCCATTTGCGGATGGGGTATTAATTGCGCAAAACACCGTCTGGGTTGGGGAGATGACACTTTGATGCGGCTCGCTTGGCTACTTCTGGTACTGGTGGCGTCCCTGGCACAGGCCGGGCCCCTGCAGGTGCAAGGTGTACGGCTGTGGGCGGCACCGGACAGTACGCGGGTCGTGCTGGATGTCAGCGGTCCGGCGGAACACCGCCTGTTCACTCTGATGGGTCCGGATCGCCTGGTGGTGGACCTCAAAAACGCCACCATCGAAACCGACCTGGTCAAAGTCAAGACCCGCGGCGGTGTAGTGCAGCGGCTGCGCAGCGCTCCGCGCAACAAGACCGATCTGCGCCTGGTGCTCGATCTGGGCGGGCCGGTCAAACCCAAGAGCTTCATGCTCAAGCCCAATGAACAGTATGGTCATCGACTGGTCATCGACCTGTTTGGCGGCGGGGCGAAGGCGGCGGTGGCGCCGGGCGCACCCAGAAAAGTCCAGACTCCGAACCAGCCGTCGCAGCTGCGCGACCTGGTCATCGCCATCGACGCCGGTCACGGTGGTGAGGACCCCGGGGCGCGTGGCCGCAAGGGTACCCGGGAAAAGGATGTGGTTCTGGCGATCGCGCGGCGCCTCGCGACGCTGATCGAGAAGGAGCCCGGCATGCGCCCGGTGCTGATTCGCGACGGCGACTACTACATCGGGCTGCGCAAGCGCATCGAGAAAGCCCGCAGCCAGCGCGCCGATCTGTTTATTTCCATCCATGCCGATGCGTTCCGCGACAGTCGCGCGCGCGGTTCGTCGGTCTATGTCCTGTCGCAGCGCGGCGCCTCGTCGGAGATGGCTCGCTGGTTGGCAGCGCGTGAAAATGCCGCGGACCTGGTGGGTGGCGTCAGCCTCGACGACAAGGACGATCTGCTCGCCGAGGTGTTGCTGGACCTGGCGCAGACCGCGACCCTGGAGGCCAGTGTCGAAGTCGCCGACAATGTCCTGCAGGAGATGAGGCGTCTCGGCAAGGTGCACAAGAAGCAGGTGCAGCACGCCGGTTTCGTGGTGCTGAAATCGCCCGATATCCCCTCGTTGCTGGTCGAAACGGCATTCATATCCAACCCTTCCGAGGAGCAGCGACTGCGCAGCTCCCGCCACCAGCAGCAGGTGGCGCAGGCGATTCTCGCCGGCGTCAGAAATTATTTCGCCTCCAACCCGCCCCCCGGCACGCTCATGGCCAGGTCCAGCACCCGTCAGCACGTGATCCGGCGCGGGGATACCCTCAGCCACATCGCCCAGCGCTACGGCGTGAGCATGAACACCCTGCGTTCCACCAACAAGCTGAAAAACGACAACCTGCTGGTCGGCAAGGTCCTGACCATCCCCGCCTCGGACGGCTAACAGGTCGCGGTTAAGCGAACGGCTCATTCGCGCCCGCCGATTTCACCTGCGCGGCGCTTTGCGGTTACCATAGGGTTCCCGGCGCACCGGAGGCGCCGCGGGCGGACCGCTTTGAAACGCATACATCCCCTTGATCCACAGCTGATAAACCAGATCGCCGCCGGCGAGGTGGTGGAGCGCCCGGCGTCGGTGCTGAAGGAACTGCTCGAGAACAGCCTGGACGCCGGTGCCGGGCGCATCGAAATCGACTTCGAGGACGGCGGCAAACGCCTGATCCGGGTGCGCGACGATGGCCACGGTATCCATCACGACGACCTGGCGCTGGCGCTGTCGCGCCACGCCACCAGCAAGATTGCCTCGCTCGAAGACCTGGAACGGGTGGCCAGCCTGGGGTTTCGCGGCGAAGCCCTGCCCAGCATCGCCTCGGTGTCGCGTCTAGTGGTGCAGTCGCGCACCGCGGGGGACAGCAGTGGCTGGCAGGTATGCGGCGACGGCAGCGAAGCCATCGCGGCGCCCGAACCGGTACCGCACCCGACCGGTACCACCATCGAGGTGCGCGATCTGTTTTTCAACGTGCCGGCACGACGCAAGTTTCTGCGTACCGAGACCACTGAACAGAAGCACCTGGAAGGCGTGGTGCAGCGCATTGCACTGAGCCGCCCGGGCGTGGAGCTGCTGGTGCGCCGTCAGCGCAAGGCGCTTTACCACCTGCGTCCCGGCCACAGCGAGACGCAGCAACTGGAACGCATCAAGGCATTGCTCGGCGAACCCTTTGTCAGCCAGGTGGTGGGCATCGAGCACAGCGCGGCGGACCTGCACCTGCACGGCTGGATCGCGCAGCCGACCTTTTCGCGCAGTCAGGGCGATCTGCAGTTCTTTTTTGTCAACGGCCGCGCGGTGCGCGACAAGCTGCTGGCGCATGCAGTGCGCCAGTCCTATCAGGACGTGCTGTACCACGGCCGCCACCCGGCTTTCGTTCTGTACCTGGAACTGGATCCTGCCGCGGTGGACGTGAACGCGCACCCCGCCAAGCACGAGGTGCGTTTCCGCGAGTCGCGCCTGGTGCACGATTTCCTGTTTCGCAGTGTTCACCAGGCGCTGGCGGAGATCCGCCCGGATGGTGCCCGCACGTCGCCGCAACCAACGCCCGCGGCGATGCCGATGCGGCAGGCTACGCAGCCCGGGCGCCAGACCGGCATGCCGCTGGCGGTCAACGAGCAGCTCGGTCAGTACCGGAGCCTGCACGGTGGCGGTCCGGTGGCGGCGACGGCGGCGACGGCGGCGTTATCCTGCGAGCCCGAAGCGACCACCGAGAGCGAGGCGCAGGCCGCGCCGCCGCTGGGCTTCGCCCTGGCGCAGCTCAAGGGCATCTACATCCTGGCTGAGAATGCCCTCGGCCTGGTGCTGGTGGATATGCATGCCGCCCACGAGCGCATCAGCTATGAGCATCTCAAGCGCAGCCACCAGGAACAGGGCATCCGTTCGCAGCCGCTGCTGGTGCCCTTGAGCATGGCCGTGGCGCGCGCCGAGGCCGACGAGGCCGAGCGCAGCCAGAGGTGGTTTGCCGCGCTCGGTTTTGAGATCGACCGCCAGGGACTCGAGCAGCTGGTGGTACGCCAGGTGCCGGCCCTGCTGGCGGACGTGGATATCGAGGCGCTGGTGCGGGATGTGCTGTCCGACCTGCGCAGCCGCGGCGGCAGCCGCCGTATCGAGGAGGCGATCAACGAACTGCTGTCGACCATGGCCTGCCATGGCTCGGTGCGCGCCAACCGGCGCCTGACCGTTGCCGAGATGAACGCCCTGCTGCGCGACATGGAGCGCACCGAGCGCTCCGGCCAGTGCAACCACGGGCGCCCCACCTGGGTACAGGTCAGCCTGCAGGAACTGGA
>CBDTYI010000305.1:0-3546 GCA_965364565.1 uncultured Gammaproteobacteria bacterium
TCCTCGAGTTGCAGCGCGAACCAGTCCCAGCCCGCCTGGTCCGGTGCCAGCGCAGAACTGGACCACTCGCGGTCGAACCAGGAATTGCCCGTGACGCGGAAGTGCTGCTGTCCGATACGGAGACTGCCGAGGGTCGGCAGACGGGTGTAGGAATAGTAGTAAGAGGCGTTTCCGGGTTGCGCGCTCTTGCGCGACAGCCCGTCTTCGCCCTGCAGGACCCTTGCACGGTCGCCGGCCTGGAGCGTGAGCGCGATCTCCGTATCCGCTGTCGCGGCCGTGAGCTGCAGTGGGAACAGGCTGGCGCCGCCACCGCGGATAGACCAGGGACCGAGCCAGACCTCAAGCGGCGGGTTGTTTGCCCCCGCGAGTCCAGCTGCGGCACGGCTGAAGCGCTCACTCGCGAGGTGTTGTGCGCTGGCGACGTCGCTGACGGCGAAGTGGCCCATGTAGATCTGGTTCGCGCGCCAGGACGAGTCCTCTGCGGGGCGGCCGGCTGCGAGGCCGATCCGAAACAGGGTCAACTGGTAGCCGAATCGACGCCCCTCCCCGTCGTACAGATTGCCGGTGAAATACCACCATTCGGTTGCGAACTCGGGGTGTGCTCCGTGATCACGCGGGAACGTGAAGTCGCGTGGAGCATCTGCGCGCGCAAAGCCGGGCGCAGGGGCGGAACCCATCTGTTGATTCAGGTAATTGCTGTTCGGATTGGGTGCCGTGGTCGGGGCCGGTGCTTCGCAGGCGCTTAGCAAGACCAGCAGCAGAGCCGAAATACGCAGCATGATCATTCCTCGCGCAGCTGTGGTGCCGGATCGCGTTGGGCGGCCTGCCATGCGGGATACAGGCTGGCCAGAGCGGCAGCCGACATCCCGATCAGGAGCGTCAGCAACAGTGGCAAGCTGCTGGCAAGGAAGGGCATGCTCCAGCCAAAGGCACGCAGTTGGATGGCGGCTGTCAGTATCCAGGCCATGGCCAGACCGGTGGGCACTGCGAGCAATGCCGCGATCAGGCCGAGCACCACAGACTCGATGATGGTCAGTGCGCTGATCTGCCCCCGGGTCAGACCGAGAGCGCGCAGGATGGCGTATTCCCTGCGGCGCTCCAGCTGCAGTGCCATCAGGGCGCTGAAGACGCCGACAAAGGCAACCAGCACAGACAACAGTCGCAGGACCTCGGTGATACGGAAGGTCTGTTCGAAAACGGCCATGGATTCGTCAAAGATCTCACCTGCGGCGGTGAACACGAGGTTGTGGTTATCGGAAAGCTGCTGCCTCGCGGCATGCAGCAAATCGGCAGTTCTGGCCTCGTGCGCGAAAAGGGCGAGCGTGTCGATCCGCTGATCATCCCAGAGACGCCGGTAGTGGTGGCTGTCGATGAGTACGCGCCCATGTTCACTTGCGAAGTCACGAAACACGGCGGCGACCCGGAATAGGCGCTCGCCGGTTGCCGTGGGTAACGCCAGCGTGTCACCGGGTCCCAGCTTCAGTCGGTAGGCAAGTGGCTCGGAGATCAGCAGTTCTCCGGCTTCGAATCCGGTCCAGGGGGCTGTCGTGTCGACGTCGACAAAGCGGAAACCCTGGCGTGATCGGGCAGCGAGCTGCCCGGCGACCAGGACGATGCGGCCGGCGTCCGTGACCAGGATACGCTTGCGGTAGGTGCTGATATCTCCGGCCGCCATGATCTGCGACGTCTGCTCGAAGACCCCGTCGGGCAGCGTCGCACCATCCTCAAAGCCTTCCGCCGCGATATAGAAGTCTGCCGTGAGCAGGTCGCGCAACCAGTCGCTGACCGCACCACGCATACTGTCCACCATCACGGCCACGCCCACGCTGGCGGCGAGTGCGATCATCAATGCCGCCGCCGCGGTGCTCAGGCGCGACAGGTGCCGGTCGAGATTGCGGATCGCCAGTTGCCATACTCCCTGCAGCTGTAGCCGACTGAGCAGCCGGTGACTCAGCCGAAGAGCCATCGGTGTAGTCAGTGCGGCTCCCATGAGCATGATGAACAGGCCGGCGAAGCCGGTGGACACGCCGCCGGGCAATCTCAGGGAAATCACCAGGCCGCACAACAGCAGCAGGCCGCCGACGCCGGCGAGCCAGGGCAGCCGCGCACGGGTGCTGTCCTCCAGGGCGGCGCGCGACAGGGTGGTCAGCGGGGGTGTCTTTGCCGCCTGATGTGCCGGCAGCCAGGCGGCCGCCAGTGTCCCGGCCACGCCCAGGCCCCAGGCCTTGATCACGGAGGTCCCACTCAGGCGCATCGCGTTGGCCGACGCGTCGTAATAGAACTCGCTGACCGTGGCGGCGACGATCTGCGTCAGGCCCCGGCCCAGCCAGTAACCCAGCAAGGTTCCGATCAGGGTACCCAGCATTGCCAGGATCATGGCTTCGATCAGTACCAGCGCGGCCAGCTCCCGCGGACGCACACCCAGCGCGCGCAGGCGGCCAAGTAGATTGCGACGCTGGACGATGGAAAAGCTGATTGCGTTGAAGATCAGGAACATCCCGACCATGAGTGCAAGCAGGCTCATCGCCGTGAGGTTGAGTTCGAACGATGCAGACAGTCCGACGGTGTCGCGGGCCTGCTCGCTGACATCCAGTAGGCGAACGGTCGGCGGCAGGTGCCGTTCTGTCCAGGCCATAGCTTCATCGTCAAGGATAACGTCGATGTGGCTCAGCCGGCCATGCATGTTCGTAAGCGTCTGCGCGGTGGCGATATCGACAACGATGAGATTGCGGCTGCCGAGACTATCGTCCGTGCTGATGGCCATCACCTCGAGTGGGAAATCCCTGCCCTGGTAACTCAGGGTGAGGCGCCCGCCCGCGCCGGTATTCAGCGCCTTGCTGGCAGAGGTACTGAGTGCCGCCAGACCGGGCCGGGACAGCCAGCGTGCGAGCGACGCCGTGCCCTGGATCAATTCCGGTAGCCCGTCACGGAACGAACCTTCTGCGAGGAGGTCAAGTCCGACCAAGCGCATTTGTCCCGCTTGGCCGGCCACCTTGACCCTGGCGGTTATCACCGGTGCCATCGGCGGATGCCCCGGTGTGGTGTACAGCTGCCGGTAGACACTGTCGGGCATTTCGCCGCCGACCCCGACGATGCGATGGGTCGCCGCGCCGCGCAGCTGCGCGGAGGAAAGGGCGAAGGACGCCTTGGCGGCGCTGTTCGCCAGGTCGACGGCAAGCACCACGGCCACACCCATCACGATACCGCTGAGTGACAGCAGTGCCTGCCAGCGGTGTCTGAGTTGGTAGCGCAGGCCGGCGCGTAACAGCAGGGGTGACAGGCCGGCGATCCTCATGGATCCAGAAGCTTGCCGTTGCGGAGGCGGAGTACGCGGTCGGCGGCCCGTGCAACCGCATCGCTGTGCGTGACCACCACCAGGGTCGTCCGTTCGGTGCGCACCAGGTCCGTGAGCAGCGAGATCACCTGACCGCCCGTGCTGTCATCCAGGTTTCCGGTGGGCTCGTCCGCGAGCAGCAGCTTGGGGCGGTGGGCGAGGGCTCTGGCGAGGGCCGTGCGTTGTTGCTCGCCACCAGAGAGGGTTTCCGG
>CBDTYI010000306.1:0-3544 GCA_965364565.1 uncultured Gammaproteobacteria bacterium
CCCAGCAACACTGCCATCAGGCCGGCAATACAGTAACGTAGAATCAATGACTTCATCTTGGTTTGAGCCAATCCGGCGCTACCATACCACAGGACAGGAAAAGCTCTCACCATCTCCATGGGATCGGCGCCCAACCCGGCAATGCAATGCGGGGCGACTACGGGTACTATTGCGTTTTGCCAAAAACGGAGCCTGACGTGTCTGGGCAACATTCGTCTCCTTCCGGTTCGTCCATCAGTTACCGGGATGCGGGTGTCGATATAGATGCCGGCAATTCCCTGGTCGAGCGCATCAAGCCGATAGCGGCACGCACCCGCCGGCCCGGCGTGCTCACCGGGCTGGGTGGCTTCGGTGCGCTGTTCGAAATCCCGCTGGACCGCTACCGTCAGCCGCTGCTGGTATCCGGCACCGACGGCGTGGGTACCAAGCTGAAACTGGCCATCGACAGCGGCCGGCACGCTACCATCGGCATCGACCTGGTCGCCATGTGCGCCAACGACATCGTGGTGCAGGGCGCCGAGCCGCTGTTTTTCCTCGACTACTACGCCACCGGCAAGCTGGACGTGGATGTCGCCGCCGACGTGGTCGCGGGTATCGGGCGCGGCTGCGAGCTGGCCGGCGCCGCGCTGATCGGTGGTGAGACCGCCGAAATGCCGGGTATGTACGCCGCCCAGGATTACGACCTGGCCGGGTTCTGCGTGGGCATCGTCGACAAGGACAAACTCATCGACGGGCAGTCGGTAGAAGCGGGCGACACCCTGGTCGCACTGGCCTCATCCGGCCCCCACTCCAACGGCTATTCGCTGATCCGCAGGATCATCGAAGTCTCCGGCGCCGCGCTGGACAGCGAACTGGCCGGGCGCACCCTGCTGGACTGGCTGCTGGAGCCCACCCGCATCTATGTCAAAGCGCTGCTGGCACTGTTCGAGCAGGTCGAGGTGCGCAGTCTGTGTCACATTACCGGCGGCGGCCTGCCCGAAAACCTGCCGCGCGTGCTGCCCGATAACACCGTGGCGCGTATCGAAACAGCCAGCTGGCAATGGCCGGCCGTATTTTCCTGGCTGCAGCAGCAGGGCCAGGTGGAAACACGCGAAATGTACCGGACCTTCAACTGCGGCGTCGGCATGGTGATCTGTGTGCCGGCCGCACAGCTCAGCCAGTGCCTGTCCATCCTTGAGGCGCAGGGCGAGACTGCCTGGGTGCTGGGCTGTATCGAAGCCGGTGACGGTGAAGCGCGCGTTGAACTGAATGTCTGAACGCAAACCGGACCCCGGCATGCCGCTGTCGCTGGTGGTCCTGATATCCGGTCGCGGCTCCAATCTCAAGGCCATTCTCGACGCCATTGAAGCGGGCGACCTGCAGGCTAAGGTCACCGCGGTCATCAGCAGCAGCGCCGATGCTCCGGGCCTGGCGAACGCGCAGCGGCGTCACATCGACACCCTGGCGCTGGACGCCGCCGACTACCCGGAGCGCAGCGACTATGACCGCGCCCTGGAGGGACTGATCGAGCGCTTCAACCCCGATCTGGTGGTATTGGCCGGGTTCATGCGCATTCTCACTCCTGACTTTGTGCGCCACTTCCAGGGCCGCATTATCAACATTCATCCCTCGCTCCTGCCGGCACTGCGTGGCCTGCGCACGCACCAGCGCGCACTCGCAGCGGGCGCGCAGGAACACGGCGCCAGCGTGCACTTCGTAACCGAAGAACTGGACGGCGGCCCGGTCATCGCGCAGGTGCGGGTACCGGTGCTGGCCGACGATGACGCGGCCACCCTCGCGGCGCGGGTGCTGCGCGAGGAACACCGGCTGTATCCGCAGACCTTGCGCTGGCTGGCCGAGGGCCGTATTCGCTGGGACGATGAGCAGCTGCTGGTCGACGACCAGCCGCTGACCCGACCGCTGCAGCTGGAACCAGAAGTCGAGGAGTAATGAAATGTGGCATTGGCCGGGCATGAAACGATGGCAAGGCTGGCTGCTGCGCGGCTGCCTTGTGCTGTTACTGCTGGGCGGATCGCCGGCCGGCGCCGGGGGTGAAGATCCGTATCCCGAGTTTGTCGCCGACTATGACGTGCGGGTGAACGGCATCAAGGTTGGCACTGCGACCTTCCGCCTCAGCCATCTGGAGCGCGACGAATACCTGTACCGGTCCGAAGCGTCCAAGGCCGGGCTGGGACGCCTGCTGGGCTCGGACAAGGCGACCGAGAGCAGCCGCTGGCGCCTGGCCGACGACGGCGTCCAGGTACTGGAATACCAGGCGCACAACGAGGACGGTGACGACGACGACAATGCTCACCTGTTTTTTAACTGGGACAGCCTGGAAGTGGAAAACCGCGGCGCCGGCGAACACTGGCGCATCGCGATGCCGGCGGGAACGCTCGACCAGATGGTCATGCAACTGGCCATGCTGTTCGATCTGCGCGACGGCAACACCGAGTTCCGCTACCCGGTCGCCACGCGCGGCCGTATCAAGGAGTACCGTTTCGAACGGACGGGAGAAGAAATCACCGAGCTGCCGTTCGGCGACTACCGGACGGTGAGACTGCAGCGCACCGACGACGAACGCGACCAGAGCTGGGTGTGGAGCGCACCGGAACTGCAATATTTCCCGGTGCGGTTCGTGAAGCAGAAACAGAGTGGTTTGAAAACCGAAGTTCTGCTGCGCCGGCTGGAATTCAATCCCGGCGCAATGGAGTCGGCTGAGTAGAACCCAATAGCCACGGAAAGCACGGAAACCGAACACCTATAGCCACGGAAAGCACGGAAAACACGGACGGTTTATTCGTGGACTGGGCAGGGAGGCTAAACTGCTATCGTGCGACCGTTGGTCCCAGTCAGTCGCGTCCAGGTCGGGCTACGCTTCGCTCAGTCGGACCTGCGGATCTGTGATCGACTGGCGCGATTTCTACCCTGATTTTATTTCCGTGCTTTCCGTGTTTTCCGTGGCTAATAATTGGTTCTGTTTTTTCCGTGCCTTCCGTGGCCCAAGACCCGCTCAGGCCTTGGGCAGAGTAACGCCGGTCTGGCCCTGGTACTTCCCGCCGCGGTCCCGGTAGGACGTCTCACAGACTTCGTCGGATTCCAGGAACAGCACCTGCGCCACGCCTTCGTTGGCGTAGATCTTGGCCGGCAGCGGCGTCGTGTTGGAGAACTCCAGTGTGACGTGCCCCTCCCACTCGGGCTCCAGGGGCGTAACGTTCACGATAATCCCGCAGCGCGCATAGGTGGACTTGCCCAGGCAGATGGTCAGCACGCTGCGCGGAATGCGGAAGTACTCCACGGTGCGCGCCAGTGCAAAGGAATTGGGCGGAATAATGCACACGTCCGATTTTACGTCGACGAAGCTGTTGGCGTCGAAGTTCTTGGGATCGACGATGGCCGAATTGATGTTGGTGAAAATCTTGAATTCATCGGCACAGCGTATGTCGTAGCCATAGCTGGAGGTGCCGTATGAGATCAGACGCCCGACGCCCTCGCGGTGACGCACCTGACCGGGCTCGTAGGGCTCGATCATGCCGTGCTGTTGCGCCATACGGCGGATCCAGTG
>CBDTYI010000307.1:0-3542 GCA_965364565.1 uncultured Gammaproteobacteria bacterium
ATGACGCCTACCAGGTCCAGGCCCGGCGCCAGGTCCGCGGTGACGCGGCTGCTCTCTCGGCGCTGCGCCAGCACGATCGGTCGCGCGGGGCTGCGCAACAGCTGCTCTTCTTCCGGGCTCAGCGCTGCGATGTCGCGCAGCACCGCCAGCTCCGGGGTATCCGGGCACATCAATGCCAGGGGCTTGTGCGGGCGCGGCTTACGGTCACGCAAATGCTTCAGCGCCGCGCGGCTGGCGGCGTCGCACATCAGGTGATAACCACCCACCCCCTTCACTGCGACAACCCGCCCGTCCTGCAGTGCCTGCACACAGGCCGCCAGGGCCATTTCGGTATCGCTGGTCTCCTGCCCCGATTGCCTGAAAAGGAGTTGCGGCCCACATACCGGGCAGGCCACCGGTTCGGCGTGGAAACGCCGGTCGAGGCTGTCGTTGTACTCCCGCTCACAGTCTGCACACAGGGGGAACTCGGCCATCGAGGTGCGCGAGCGGTCATAGGGTAACGCCCGTATCAGGGTATAGCGCGGTCCGCACTGGGTACAGTTGATGAACGGATAGCGGTAGCGGCGGTCGGCGCGGTCATTGAGCTCGGCGAGGCAGTCCGCGCAGACGAAATAATCTGGCGGCAGATGGATATCGCTGTCATCGCCGCTCTCGCTGGCGAGGATGCGGAAGTCGTCGCAACGCAGCTCGAGCGTGTCAGTCCGCTCAATCGCGGGCCGCGCAATGGCCGGAGCCCGCGCCACCAGATCGCGCGCGAACGCCTGCAGGCGGTCCGGCGTTCCGCTTGCCACCACCTCCACCCGGCCGCTGCGGTTTCTCACCCAGCCGCGCAACCCATAGCGGTGCGCCAGTCGATACACGAATGGGCGAAAGCCGACCCCCTGCACGATACCCGATAGCACCCAGCGGCGCGCCGACAGCACGGGCGTGGTCAGCGACTGCCGTGTGGCCGGACCAGGCGCGTCCACCGCCATCACGCACGGCTGGCGATGCTGGCCTGATCGCTGTCCTTGCCCCGTCTCTCGCGCACCCCGCCCGCCCACCAGATGCGGCAGGCGCCTTCGTCAGACACCATGCACGGGCCAATGGGGTGGCGCGGGTTGCAGGCGCCGCCATAGAGGCGGCATTCATCCGGGTAGAGCTTTCCGAGCACCACCTGCGCGCAGTCGCAACCCGGCGGCATCTGTCCGGCGCGCTTGCGCGCCTCGTCTGCGTAGGAGGGGAATTGACGGCGCGCATCCTGGGCCTGATAGCGTTCCTTGATAGCGAACCCGGAGGCCGGAATTACGCCCACGCCACGCCAGTTGGCATCGACGACATCCATGGCCTGCTGCAGTTGGCTGCGGGCAGTCGCGTTGCCACCCGGGCGCACCAGTTCCGGGTAGCAGTTATCCAGAAAAGCGCGGCCTTCCAGCAGCTGGCGGAGTGTCGAGTAAATGGCCGCCAGCAGACTCTCGGGCGTGAAACCGGCGATGGCGGCGGGCAGCCTGTGCCGATCCGGCACGAAGCGCCATTCCTCCGGGCCCATGACCGTGGACACGTGACCCGGCGCGACCAGAGCGTCGAAACCCGGTGTGCCGGAGTCCAGCAGCATCGCCACCGCCGGCCAGGTCAGTCGTCCCGACAGCAGCACCGACAGGTTGGCCGGCACGCCTTGCACCAGCATGGCGGCCACCGGTGCGCTGGTGGTCTCGAATCCGGCCGCGAAAAACAGCACCTTTCTGTCCGGCTGTTGCCGGGCGATAGCGACTGCCTCCAGGGGCGATGCAATGGGTCGGATGTCCGCTCCGGCCGCCTTGGCCTGCTCCAGCGAGCGAATATCCTTTTTCGCCACATTAACCGGAACCCGCAGCATATCGCCGAAGGCCAGCAGCGTGACGTCCTCGTTGAGCGCCAGCTGGATGGCTTCGTAGACATCCTCCTCGGGGCAGATGCACACCGGGCAGCCGGGGCCGGGAATAAGCTCGATGCACGCGGGCAGCGCGGCGCGCAACCCGGCCATGGTGATGGACCGTTCGTGGCCCCCGCACACATTCATGATCCGGACCCGCTCCGGCAAGTCCAGTGCGCGGATCGACTCCAGCCAGTCTCGTGCGCTACGGACCACGCGGGTCGCCTCGCTCAAGCCTTCAGACCGTGCAGGCGCAGGCCCTCGGGCTGGATGCGCGGGCGCAGAGTTTCGCCGCGCCGGGTGTGTTCCCGGTAGTGTTCGAGTTCGGCGCTCAGCCACTCCAGCCAGGCGGAGATTCCGTCGTCGGCGCGCACACTCACTTCCAGCACCGGGGCGGCGCTGGCCAGTGCGCGCATGTGGTCACGGGCACTCTCGGTGCTGAAGTCGCCCAGCACCGGCAGCAGGTCGATCTTGCTCAGGGCAACAGCATCGGCGGCGCGAAACATGACCGGGTACTTGGCCGGCTTGTCGTCACCCTCGGGCACCGACAGCAAGGTCACATTGCGGTGCTGGCCGAGATCGAAACTGGCCGGGCACACCAGGTTGCCGACGTTTTCGATGAACAGGATATCGATGCCGTCAAGCTCCAGCTGATGCAGCGCATCGTGCACCATGTGCGCATCCAGGTGGCAGGCGCTTCCCGTGGTGATCTGCACCGCCGGTACGCCGCGCGCGCGAATACGCTGCGCGTCGTTTTCGGTTTCGAGGTCGCCTTCGATCACGGCAATCCGGAAGCGGTCGCCGAGCGCATCGATGGTCGCCTCCAGCAGCGCGGTCTTGCCCGCGCCGGGCGATGACATGAGGTTGATCGCAAACACGCCGTGGCGATCGAAATGAGTCCGGTTGTGGGCCGCACTGCGGTCGTTCTCGGACAGCAGGTTGCGCAACACAGTCACCGCTTCACTGCCCTGCCCGGTCTTTTCCAGTCGCCCCCCCGGGGCCAGCAAGTGACGATTGCCGTGCGTCACATTACATCCACAGGTATCACACATAGGCTCGCTCCCGCATAAACTCCACCTGTACCAGCATCAGCTCGTCACCGCTCAGTAACTCGGTGCGCCAGTCTCCGCAGTGGCCGCACAGCAATCGGTTGACACTGGCATCCGAATCCTGGCCACATTGCAGGCAGTGCACACGCACCGGCCGGTCCTCTATGGCCAGCTCGGCATCCTCGGCCAGGGTCCCGGCCGCCGCGAGCGGAAAGGCCTGGCTGAGCAGCGCCGGCTCGACGCCGGACAGAGGCCCGATTCCGACCAGGAGCTTTACCACGCGGACCGCCTGTTGTTCCTTCCCCAGCGCTTCCAGCTGGTCGACCAGCGCCTGACACACGGATAACTCGTGCATCGGCGTTCACGCCTCTCCCGCCAGCATCTGATCAAACAGTTCCCAGGCAGTGCGCGCGTCCTGCGGCGTAATCTTCTGAATGGCATAGCCGACGTGCACCACGACATAATCGCCTACCCCGAGCGCTTCATCCTGCATCATGAACAGGCTGACATCGCGTTCCACGCCCTTGGCTTCGCAGCGCGCGACAAAACCCTCTATTTCCCGGATCTGCATCGGAATGCCCAGGCACATAAATCTCTCCCGT
>CBDTYI010000308.1:0-3517 GCA_965364565.1 uncultured Gammaproteobacteria bacterium
CCAATAGAAAACCCCCGCAACCGGACGGTCGCAGGGGCCTGTTTCAGCGTAACAGACTGGCGGGCTTAGATCTCGCCGCCGGCGGTCTTGATCAGCGCTTCTTCGATGGCGTTGGGTGCGCACATGATGTTGAAGAAGGTCGCGCCGGTGTCGCTCTGGATCATCGGCAGGTGCGGCATGCTGATGGCGATGCGGAAGCGCGCATAGAGGGCGTAGACATCACCGTCCGAAACCAGGATCTCATAGGGCAGATGCGGCGTGGAACGGATGGTGTCCTTGTCGATGCGGCTCATGATGTACTCGTCGCCGCTGCAGCCGGTGTCGGAGAGGCCCACGCCGAACACGGTCTCGTTGCGGCCCGGGATGTCGATGCGATACACCTTGGTGGCACCGCCGCGGCCCGCGGCCAGCCCTTCCTCGACGGCAGCAAGAGCGTCTTCATAGCTGTCGTATTCGGCCAGTTCGCTGGGATCATCGAAGTATTCCATGCCGAACATGTAGTGGTACTTGCGCAGGTCCTTGGCAGTCAGCTGTTTGTCGCCGGTACCGTAGGGCTGATCGTTGCCCAGCGCGGACTGCAGGCTCTGCAGCGCGGCAGCGGCACCCGAGGTGTTCTCCAGGCGATAGGCGTTGGCGAGATACAAGGGGTTGGTGTAACTCACCTGGATTTCGTCGCCCACCTGGGTCACTGTGACGCGCTGACCTGCTGCATACCCGCCGAACTCGGAACTGGCGGCGTCCTGCTTCAGGGCGTCGTTGGTGATCGCCAAGACGATGGCGCCGTCGTAGGGCGAATAGGAGCCGGCAATTTCGAACCCGGCGGCCTGAACTTTGCCTTTGACCTCGTCGGCTACCGACTGGATGTCGCCGCTGGTCTTGTAGCCCAGCACGAAAGGCTTGATTGCATCGTCGGCGAATGCGTTACCCATGGAAAGTGCCAGCAAGGCACTGGACAAGAACAATTGCTTAACGACCTTTAGCATGATGTCTCCTCCTCACGTTCAGTCGTGATTTGTTAGTTAAGCCGGGATCTGCGCGGGCGATTCCAGCGTTATTATTATGGCCTGTCGCCTTTTGCCGGTTCCCCGGGCCCGAATCACTGCAACAGTGCCGAAGGAACCGGAGGCGAACCCACGCAAGCGGCGCAAGGTCATATCCGCTACTTTATTGACCCCTAGCGCAATGTCAAGTCTATGACGCCTGTTCCGGGCCGTTTTTTTCAAAAACGCGTCAATTATAATAAATAACTATCTGTTAATACGCTGTTTCGATTGCCGGTCGCAGGAGGCCTTACGCATGAGCTGGAAACCCAGGGTCACGGTGGCTGTCATCGCCGAACAGCGCGGCAGATTTCTCATGGTCGAGGAGCATGCCGACGGTCAGATCCGTTTCAACCAGCCGGCCGGGCACCTGGAAGACCGCGAAAGCCTGGTCGATGCCGTGGTCAGGGAGTGCCTGGAAGAGACTGCCTGGCACTTTGAGCCGCAGGCCCTGGTGGGGATTTACCGCTGGCGTAATCCCGACAGCGACGCTACGTTTCTGCGCGCGACGTTCTCGGGTCGCTGCCTGCAGCACGACCCCGGACGTCGCCTGGACACCGATATCATCGCCGCGCACTGGCTGAGCGCGGACGATATCCGGGCGCGTGTCGACCGCCTGCGCAGTCCGCTGGTGCTGCAGTCGATCGATGACTATCTGCTCGGCAAGCGCTATCCACTCGACATCCTCGTCGACCTGCCCTGAGCCCGGATGTGACTGTCCAGAGGGTCATGGTGGGTCTTTCCGGCGGCGTCGATTCGGCGGTCGCCGCCTGGCTGCTGCTCCAGCAAGGCTACGCGGTCGAAGGGTTATTCATGAAAAACTGGGACGAGGACGATGCGCCTGGTCACTGCCCGGCCGAGCAGGACCTCGCCGACGCACGTGCCGTGGCCGAGGTTCTGGGCATCGAGCTGCGCACCATCAGTTTTTCCACCGAATACTGGGATCGGGTGTTTGCACACTTCCTGGCCGAATATCGGGCCGGCCGTACGCCCAACCCGGACATTCTCTGCAACCAGGAGATCAAGTTCCGCGCATTTCTCGACTATGCGCTCGACCTCGGTGCCGACTGGATTGCCACCGGCCACTATGCGCGTGTGGCGGGTGAGGCGAATCAGCGCCGGCTGCTGAAGGGGCTGGACGACAACAAGGACCAGAGCTACTTCCTGTATCGTCTCAACCAGCGCGCACTCAGCCACAGCCTGTTTCCGCTCGGCGAGCTGAGCAAACCGGAAGTGCGCAGCATCGTGGAACTCAAAGGGTTGCCGAATTTCGCCAAGAAAGACAGTACCGGTATCTGCTTTATCGGCGAACGAAAATTCAAGACCTTCCTGAGCCGCTACCTGCCCGCCCAACCGGGGAATATCGTCAGCACCGCGGGGGAGGTGCTCGGCCGGCACCAGGGTCTGATGTTCCACACCATCGGTCAGCGCCAGGGGCTGGGCATCGGCGGCACCCGCGACAGCAGCGGTGCACCCTGGTACGTGGTGGGCAAAAACCTGGCTGCCAACGAGCTCGTCGTCGTCCAGGGGAAAGACCATCCGGCGCTGTTCCGATCCGCGCTCGATGCAACCGATCTGCACTGGATTGCGGGTTCTCCGCCCGCCCTGCCCCTGGCCTGCCACGCGCGCATACGCTACCGGCAGCGCGACCAGGCCTGTGAAATCGTCCGGCTCGACAACGACGGCTGCAGCGTGCGTTTTGCCGCTGCGCAGCGTGCCGTGACACCGGGACAGGCCGTGGTGTTCTACCAGGGTGACCAGTGCCTGGGCGGTGGTACGATCTACGCATGAGCGCAAAGAGCGACACAGACCGGACGCTGGCCTTTGCCGGCATGCTGCAGGCGTTGCAGCTGGTGCAGAGTACGGCCTACGGAAGGCCGTATGATGCGGACGCCTTTCAGGCCTCGCTGAGCAGCATACTGGCTGTGGACGCCGGGAGTACCGCGGAGGTTTACGGCGGCATCCGAGGTATTCAGAAGGGATTGCGGCTGGTGCAGGCGCAGCTCATGAACGACCAGCACAAACCCGATGCCGAACTCACGCGTTATGCGATAACGCTGCTGCACCTGGAGCGCAAGCTGAGCAAACGCTCGGACCTGCTCGACCGCCTGCGCGCCGGTATCGAACAGGCGCAGCACCAGGTCGAGCACCTGGGTATCAGCCACGCCCAGGTGTTGGCGTCCTTTGCCGAGACCTACCGGCAGACCGTCAGCACACTGCAGCCGCGTATCATGGTCAACGGCGACCCTGCCAGACTGGCCGACACCGCAATCGCCAACCAGATCCGAGCCCTGTTGCTGGCGGCGATGCGTTCCGCGGTGCTGTGGCGTCAATGTCACGGAACGCGCCTGGGGCTGCTGTTCGGACGCAAGAAACTGGCGCAGCTGGCCCGTGAACTGCAACGCAACCTGCCCGGACAATAGTTTAGGGAACCTCTGATTAATCCGTCATTCCGGCGCATGCCGGAATCCATAGCG
>CBDTYI010000309.1:0-3482 GCA_965364565.1 uncultured Gammaproteobacteria bacterium
TGTCCTGCCATGATCAGCTGCTGAATATCGGCAGACAGGTCGCCGCGCTGTACGCTACCGCCAGTGCAATCCGTAACCGGAAACCGATAACAGATGGGTCAGGCGACCGCCGGCCCTTTCTGCAGATGCCTGTTCTTGAGCCCGACAGGCTTGCCGCCGTTCTGCGCCAGATGGTCACCCTGTTTGCGGCAGGGCTGGTTGTCATTTTCATTCCGCCGGTGCCCAGTTGGGTGTTCTTGATGGCGGTCGCCAACGCCTTTTCGATGCTTTGCGCGCCAACGCCGCAGATTCCCCTGACGACTCCCGTGAAACCCGCGGTCTATGGACTGCTGGTGTCAGGGGTGCTGTACATGCTCGTCATGCCGCAGCTCGATTCCTTCCTGCAATACGGCACCATGCTGTTTGCGGCGTGCTTCATCATGACCTACATCACCTATGACCTGCGCAATCCCCTTCCCAGGATCGCCTCCACGGTCATGCTGATTTGTATCATTACCGGCGACAGTCCGCCGACCTACAGTTTCGAGACCTGGGTCGGCTGGGTGGTGGCGCTGTTCGTTTGGCTGTCCATAGCCATGGTGACATGGCGCTTCCCTATATCGTTTCTGCCCGATGCGCAGGTCAGGTGGCAGCTTCGACGTCTGTTGCGCAGTGCGGAAGTGCTGCTTGCCTCGGTCACTTCGGAGCCCGGGGCCGCCCCCGGGCCCTGGCTCCGCTGGCGCCGGCGTTGCCACCTGCATGAATTGACGACGCTGCCTGCGCGGATTGGAAGCTGGATCGGCCTGCTCCCGGCAGATGCCCAGGGCAGCAGTGGTCGCGGTGCATACGGCAAACTGGTCGAGAGCCTGCAGATATTCAGCGACAGGCTGGCCGAATTGCTGACCTTCCAAGAAAGCTGGTCGCGCCGCCACCCCGACCAGGATATGAATAGCAGGCTTGTACCCCTGCGCGTCCTGGGCGAAGAGCTTCGTTCAGACCTGCGTGATATGCTGATTCAGTTGCGTGACAATCCCTCGGGGGTCGATGTTGCCGCCTGCAGAGCGCGTTTCGAGCGCATGCACACCGCACTGGAAGCAGGATTTGGCGGGGCTATCGAGGGCGATAGTGGCGATAACGTTGATGGTGTAGAGTCGTCCGTATCCCGGGACGCACTGCTGGATCTGTACCGGCTGCTGGGTTCCTACCGGGGCGCGCTCGAAGCGCTGGAAGAAGTACTGGAGAGCACACAGGCTGTTGATTGGGATAGCCTGTCCAGTGCACGTTTTTAGGCATTATTGCAGGGAGTAGGGCGTTGATACCGGTTCCGAGTGAGTTTGCGATCGCCGAAGTCTATATGCCGCCGATCATGGTCTCCATGGTGTTGGGTGTTGCGGCGGCGATGCTGACTTCTCGCTGGATGACCCGGCATCGCCTGACCCAATTCATCGTCCATCCTCCGCTGGTTTTCGTATCCATGACCGCCATTTACACGGTGGTGATCGGGACTCTTTTCATAGGAATCTGATTCATGCAATTTGATCGCAGGCATCTTGTTACCGCGGGCTTCGTTATCGTTGCGGTACTGATCGTTGGCTGGAAGTACTGGGACTACGTGGTCAATCCCTGGACCCGCGACGGGCAGGTGCAGGCGGACGTGATTCTGGTGACGCCGCGCGTTACCGCGCCCATCGTGGAGTTGCCCATTCGCGACAACCAGTATGTGTCAGCTGGCGACCTGTTGTTCCGCATCGATGAGCGGACGTACCGGCAACAGTTGGCCAAGGCAGAGGCCGAGGAGATTCGCACGAAAGGGGACTACGATCGCGCCCTCGAACTCGTCAAGCGCGGCGATATATCCGAGCGCGATTTTGACAAGGCAAAAGCGGCCTATGACGAGGCTGTGGCAGATAAGGAAGCAGCCCGCCTGGATCTTGAATTCACCGAGGTCTATGCGCCGGTTGACGGTTACGTGACCAACCTGGAGCTGCGAGTCGGATCGCAGGCTGTCGCCAACCAGCCGGCACTGGCGCTGGTGGATGCGTCCAGCTTCTACGTGGAGGGTTTCTTCCGTGAGAATTATATCGGCGATGTCCAGCCCGGTAATCACGCGGTGGTCACACTGATGACCTACCCGGATACCCCTCTCAAAGCGGTGGTGGACAGCCTGGGCTGGGGCATTGCGCAGGCCGACGGCAGTTCCAGCCGGGACCTGCTGCCGGCGATCTCTCCGACCTTTTCCTGGATTCGACTCGCCCAACGCATACCGGTGCGAGTCCATCTGCGTGAGCTGCCGGATGGTATCGATCTTCGCGTCGGCACGACAGCCTCCGTGCTGGTGAAGACCGGAACGAGCGGTGAAGTCGACGATTCGACACCTGTAGCCGCTCCGGCTCCGCTACGCTAAGTCCGGACGGCGCCATGGTTCTTCGGTGTGCTCTCTGACGGTCGCGCAGCGCCAGGAAATTGATGCGCTAGCGGGGGCAGGGCGTGCTCTAGTCGTAAATCTCTGGTTCTGCCAGCGGCCGCCCGTGTAGGGTAGCACTGGGCATTTCGCCGAACAGCTCCCGATACTCTACCGAGAAGCGCCCGAGCTGAGGCAGGCCGGCCGTCAGAGCAGCGTTTTTAACGAGACCGCGAGCGGGTTGAGCCATGACCAGGCGCGTCCTGGCCGTGGTCAACCTGCGCTTGTGTACGAATTCGAGTGGTGACATGTCACAGTGACTGTGGAACGCTCTGTAGAGCGTATTCTTGCTCACGCCAGCGGCCCGGCACAGATCGGCCAGCGACAGCGGCTGATCCATCGCTTGTTCAAAGCGCTCCTCGACCGCCCGGACAATACGGCTGGGATGACGGCAGACCTGCTCGATCATCCCCTCTGCTGGTTGGGTGCTGAGGTAAGCGTCGATGAGTGCCTCATATACCATTTCAGTTGCGTCTACCCGGTCCGGGTATGCCGGGTGCACGTCAGGTGATGGTGACAGAGCTTTCAGCACGGCATCGCGCAAGCGGGCAAAGGCAGCTGGTGCCACATCGAGCACGCGGCCTTTGCACAGGGCCGGCTCCTCGCGATATCCCGCCAATGCGGCCAGGGTCTGCAGGAACAGGCTCCTGGATACGGATATATTGAGCGTGTCACGGGCCCCGCCTGCGATATGAAAGCAAAGGTCCTCGTCGGCCATGTACAGCTGGCAGGGCTGTGCGTAATGACCGTTGATCTTAAGGTTGCCTTCCCAGCGCATCGGCAGCGAAAATAACAGTCGTCCCGGATAGTCCGCGAAAATGGCCAGGGCAGGAAAGGAGTAGCGGGTGCGTGCCACGGCTATATCGTCCAGGACCAGCAGGCTGTTGCTCACCGAGTAGTGACCATGGCCGGTTTGCGTCACATGGGCCTCGCGCAGCGGCAGCAGCGGTCTGATGGCCGAATAATCCGGCAGATTTTGTCTGTCGGAGAACAGGAATTTTTCGGTGTCGGCGAGACCGTAGCCGGTCACCCGCTGATCCAT
>CBDTYI010000310.1:0-3481 GCA_965364565.1 uncultured Gammaproteobacteria bacterium
GGAGTTTGGCACCTCGATGTCGGCTCATCACATCCTGGGGCTGTAGCCGGTCCCAAGGGTATGGCTGTTCGCCATTTAAAGTGGTACGCGAGCTGGGTTTAGAACGTCGTGAGACAGTTCGGTCCCTATCTGCCGTGGGCGCTTGAGACTTGAGGGGAGCTGCTCCTAGTACGAGAGGACCGGAGTGGACGTACCTCTGGTGTTCCGGTTGTCACGCCAGTGGCATTGCCGGGTAGCTATGTACGGACGGGATAACCGCTGAAAGCATCTAAGCGGGAAGCCCCCCTCAAGATGAGATCTCCCTGGGAACTTGATTCCCCTGAAGGGCCCTTGAAGACTACAAGGTTGATAGGCTGGGTGTGGAAGTGCAGTAATGCATGAAGCTAACCAGTACTAATTGCCCGTGAGGCTTGACCATATAACACCCAAGCGATCTGGGTGCTGGTCAGGTGCAACAACCCAACGCTTTTACAGCTTTCCAGAATTTGAAGAGTGGACGTGGATCCCGGATCGAGTCCGGGATGGTTCTCATCCCTTCGCTCTTCGAACCAGTTTGCCTGGCGGCAATAGCGAGTGTGAACCACCCGATCCCATTCCGAACTCGGAAGTGAAACCGCTCAGCGCCGATGATAGTGTGGGAGTTCCCATGTGAAAGTAGGACACTGCCAGGCTCTTACTCCAGACCCCCGATCAGCAACCGCTGCTCGGGGGTTTTTCTATGTGTCTCGCTCGATCTTGCGCCGCGCAGCGTGCACATGAAAAAGCTAAGAAACTTAGCAGCATAGCGGAGCGGCCCTGTGCTAAACTGCGCCGCATGGTGTTGCGCTATCGTCTTGTCGAACTGCTCGCTGATGGAAAATTCCACTCCGGCGAATGGCTGGGCCGGGAACTGGGGGTGAGTCGGGCCGCGATCTGGAAACAGGTGCGCGCGCTCGCGGGGCTCGGCCTGGATGTGCAGGCCGTGCGCGGACAGGGTTACCGACTGGCCGCGCCCTTTCAGCCGTTGCAGGTCGAGCGCATTCGGGCCTCACTCCCCGCGCCGCTGGCGGCGCGTTTGTCCTGTCTCGAGGTGTTACAGGAAATTGATTCCACCAGTGATTATCTGAAGCGCGCGGCGCCGCTCGGTGCGCACGGCCATGGCCGTGCGTGTGTCGCGGAATGGCAAAGCGCCGGCCGCGGGCGGCGCGGGCGGCGCTGGGTTTCACCCTATGGCAGCAGCCTTTACCTCTCCCTCGCCTGGCAGGTCAGCAGCGCGGCACTGCAGTCCGGTGGTTTGAGTCTGGTGGTAGCGATTGCCGTGCTGCGCGCCTTGCAGGATTGCGGTGTCGCGGACGTGGGTCTCAAGTGGCCGAATGACATTTTCTACCAGGGACGCAAGCTCGCCGGTATTCTTCTCGACGTGTCGGGCGAAAGCACCGGACCCTTTCTGGTCGTGGTCGGCATCGGCGTCAATTGCAGATTGCCTGCGAGCGCTGCGCGGGACATCGACCAACCCTGGGCTGATCTTTCTCAAAGTGGTGTCAGCGTCGATCGCAACAGACTCGCGGCCCTGATTCTGGAGGCGCTGGTACAGACCTTGGATACTTTCACGCGCGAAGGCCTCGCTGCGTTTACTGCGGAATGGGAACGCTTCGACCTGATTGCGGGTCGCACGGTTGAATTGAAGCATGATAATGAAAACAGGATTGCGGGGATTGCCCGCGGGATCGATTCTCGCGGTGCTTTACTCATTGACCAGGATGGCGACACCAGAAGCTTTCATGCTGGTGAAGTCAGCGTTCGGTTGATCTGATGAACCTGCTCGTCGATATCGGCAACGCCCGGATAAAATGGGGGCTGCAGGATGGGGATAGCTGGACAGACGGCGAAGCCCAGCTGCACAAGGGCAGGGCCTTCAAGGATATTGCCCGGCCAATCTGGAAAGACCTGGTGCAACCCGAGCGTGTCATCGTGTCAAACGTGGCCGGCCGGGAGTACGAAAAGTCGGTCCAGACCTGGATAAAAAGGCGCTGGAAGGTGGTGCCCGAGTTTCTGCGTTCCCAGGCCAGCCAGTGTGGTGTTACCAATGCCTACCAGGTGCCCGAGCGCCTGGGCGCCGACCGCTGGGCGAATCTGATTGCGGCACACGCGTATTACCCGGGGCCCGCTGTCATTATTGATTGTGGCACCGCAATCACCATCGATGCCCTGGACGCCGCTGGCAAGCACCTCGGCGGTCTGATTGTACCCGGTATGGACCTGATGAGTGCGGCACTGGTAGGCAATGCCGCGGGTATCGAACTCACCGAGCCGGGATCGCAAAGCGTCTCGCTGCTGGGCAGCAGTACGGAGTCAGCCGTTGCGGGCGGCGTCCTGTACACCGCTGTTGCGCTGGTCGACCGCGTTTGCCAGGACCTGCGTGCGGAACTCGGCCGGACGACCAGCATGCTGTTGACTGGCGGGGATGCAGGCCGTCTGCTGCCGTTGCTCGATACCCGGCCGCGTCATGATGCGAACCTGGTTCTGAAAGGACTCTCCGTATTTGCGAAGGAATCCGCAGGGTGCGTTATCTAGTCTATCTTCTGCTTGTCGCCAACCTGGGCTATTTTGCCTGGAACTGGTTCCAACCCAGCTCGAGCCCCCCGGAGGTACGCCCCGCACCCGTGCCGCCCGATGTCCATCAGCTGGTGCTGTTGTCCGAACGCTCTACGGCGGTCGCAAAAGGCCTGCCCGGTGCGCCGGATGGCGCCGGAGAGCCGGAAGAGCCGGTACCGGAAGTGCGCTCAGAGCCGGTCGCAGCGATGGAGCCCATGGCAGGCGCGAAAGCAGAACCACAGGTGCAGCGAACCGCGCAGCCTGTGCCGGCGGAGTCTACTGTGCCCGCGGCCGTTGCTGCCCCGGCTGAGAATATCTGTCAGACCCTCGGGCCATTCCTCAAGAAGCACGACGTGACCGCGGTATTCGCGCTGCTGGCGCGCAACGGCTATCAGGTGAATGTGCGCGACGGCGACACGCGGGTGCCGAATGGGTACTGGGTCTATCTGCCCGCCATGCAGGCCAGCCAGGCGCGGCGCATCGTCGCCGATCTCGACGCGCACGGCATGACCGACTATTACATCGGAAAACAGAATTACATTTCGCTCGGTATTTTTTCCGATAAAGACAAGGCCGAACGCCGCCTGCAGGAGGTGAAGCGGCTCGGTTACCAGCCCAAGATCGATCAGCGTTATCGGACCCGTGACGTGTACTGGCTCGACGTGGACGGGCGCGGAACGCCGTTGCTGGGGTCCGAAGTCTGGGAACACATCCAGTCGCAGCACCCTGATGTGCGCGCCCAGCGCGTGAGCTGCGAATAGTTTGCGGCGCCGCTGGGGCTCGCATACAATAGCGACGCTGTCAGATCCAGCCTTATTTCTTCGCCGGTGTAGCTCAGTTGGTAGAGCAGCTGACTTGTAATCAGCTGGTCGGGGGTTCAAGTCCTCTCACCGGCTCCATTTCACTC
>CBDTYI010000311.1:0-3477 GCA_965364565.1 uncultured Gammaproteobacteria bacterium
GACCCCGCGGTCCGTGGCCGAGCGCCGGAGCGGGCAGGATTACAAGGTCGAAACGCTGTTGGCGACGCAACAGGTCCTCGACGAAATCCATTACGTTCTCGCGCACATACTCCACCTGCTGCTCACCGGCCTGGGCGCGTGCCAGCGCCAGCATCTCCGCGTCGGCGTCGACGTGCACCACCGATGCGCCGGCCGCGAGCGCCTGGGCGGTAACATAGCCGTTACCCGCGAACAGATTCAGCACGCGCAGATCCTCGAGATCGTAGCAACCCTCGATACGCTGGCGCACCCAGCTGGCACAGGGAATATCGCGCCCCTGCAGCCCGACCCGTCCGTGCGCATCGAGACGGCAAGTGACGGTTTCGCCGCCTATGCTGACCGTCCAGGCCCGCGGCAGACCGCTGCCGGTCGGCTCCCAGTGCCCGCTGTGGCCGACTTCGGCGACGTAGATCCAGTCGGCCTGCCAGTGCACATCGCGCGGCATACCGCTCGCCAGCCGGTCGGGCCGCTCGACGAGGTAGGCACCCCAGCGCTCCAGCTTGCGACCGCGTCCGAAGTCGACCAGCTCGTAGTCATCGAGCGGCGTCTCGACCAGCACGTCGCGGGTATCGGCTTCAGAGACTGTAGGGAGTTGAACCATCTGAGGCAGCGCACTCCTAAGAACTAACCACTAAGTTACACAAAGGAGCACCAAGGAAAACCACGGAAACTATTCCAATGCTGATCTGCCCCTGGGATAGCCCGCCGGGCGCTGGGGCTGCGCAACTCAAACTGGACCGTCACCGACACAAATAGCATGAATTTCCTTTGTGTCCTTCGTGTTCCTCTGTGGTTAAAAGACAGAGGCACTTAATTCATTGACTGCAATGAGCATTTCGGCGTCGTCGGTGAGTGCCTGGGCGATGCTGGAGCGGCATGCTACGACCGGGCTGACACCGCTTTTCATCAGCTTGGCGGCATGCACCAGCAGCCGCGTGCTGGCACCCTCTTCCAGGCCGCTCCCCTTGCGGTTGCGGGTCGTCTGAGCGCACTTGACCAGCTGCGCAGCCATTTCGGCGTCGATACCGGTCTCGTTGACAATAATTCGGGATTCCAGCTCTGCCGACGGGTAGTCGAACTCCAGCGCCACGAAACGCTGCCGGGTACTCTGTTTCAGATCCTTCAGCACGCTCTGGTAACCGGGGTTATAGGAAATCGCCATACAGAATTCCGGGCTGGCCTCCAGCAACTCACCCAGTTTCTCCATGGGTAGGACGCGGCGATCGTCCGCCAGCGGGTGGATCACCACGGTGGTGTCCTTGCGCGCCTCGACGATTTCGTCCAGGTAGCAGATCCCGCCCGCGCGCACCGCCCGCGCGAGCGGGCCGTCCACCCAGACCGTCTCGCCGCCGCGAATCAGGAAGCGACCCACCAGGTCCGAGGCGGTGAGATCGTCGTGGCAGGAGACCGTGATCAGCGGACGCTCCAGCCGCCACGCCATATGCTCCATGAAGCGGGTCTTGCCACAGCCGGTCGGCCCCTTCAGCAACACCGGCAACTGGTTCTGATACGCCGCCTCGAACACCTCGATCTCGTTGCCGATGGCTTCGTAATAAGGTTGTTCGGTTATGAAATATTCTTCCGGTTTGAGGACTTGCGCGGCCACGGAGGTCACCTGATCGGATTGCTGATAGCAGCTTGGAAAGGTACCCTGTCTCGGCGACGGGGGCAACAAAACGCACAAATACAGGGTGTTATATATGGGTTCTATTTTGTTATCGGAAAATTCAATGCTCTTTATATATACATACGCTGGTACAGCTCAGGGGGGAGGAGTATCGTAAAAACGATTTTTCGCCCCGGCCCGGAACGCCCGGACCGGCTTCAACTGATTCAATACAGTCACAGTAACTCCGAGCGGAGGAGTATCCATGTCAGAGGTTATCGCAACCAACCAGACCATTCTGGTGGTAGGTGGCGGCATCAGCGGTATGACAGCCGCACTGGAAGCCGCGGAATGCGGCAAGCAAGTGCTGCTGGTGGAAAAAAACCCGTCCGTTGGCGGCCGCGTCAGCCAGCTCTATAAATATTTCCCCAAGCTCTGCCATCCCAAGTGCGGTCTGGAAATCAACCTCCGAAGGATGAAGGCCAACCGCAACCTGCGCGTACTTACCATGACCGAGGTCACCCAAATCGACGGTGACGCCGGCAACTATAGCGTGACCCTCAAGACCAGCCCGCGCTACATCAACGAAAACTGCACCTCTTGCGGCGCTTGCGCCGAGGCGGTCGAGGGCGAGTTCGATGACGATTACAACTACGGCCTGAAGAAACGCAAGGCGGCCTACCTGCCGTTCAACCAGGCCTACCCGGAACGCTATGTGCTGGACCCGCGGGCCATCGGCACCCCGGACGCAGACAAGGCCAAAGCGGCGTGCAAGTACGGCGCCGTGGATCTGGACATGCAGGAGCAGGAGAGCACTGTGACGGTCGGCGCCATCATCTGGGCGACCGGCTGGAGACCCTACGATGCGGGCAAGATCCAGCCCTACGGCTACGACCGCTTTGCCAATGTCATCACCAGCGTGGAATTCGAACGCATGCTGGACCCGTTCGGGCCCACCGGCGGTAAGATTCTGCGCCCCAGCGACGGCAAGGAAGCCAAAGACGTGGCGTTCATCCAGTGCGCCGGTTCGCGCGACCTGAACCACCTGAAGCACTGTTCGCGCATCTGCTGCATGGCAACCCTGAAGCAGACCACCTACCTGCGCGAGCAGTTCGGCGATGATGCCAAGGGCACGGTTTACTACATCGACATCCGTGCCATCGACCGCATCGACGATTTCTATCAGAAAGTGCAGGAAGATCCGAACATCACCTTTACCAAGTCCAAGGTCGCTTCCATCACCGAGGACAAGGAAACCGGTAATCCCGTGCTGCACGGCGTGGATACCGAAGGCTACCATCGTTACAGCAACCCGCACGACCTGGTGGTGCTGGCCATTGGCATGGAGCCTAGCGTGGCGGCTGACGGTTTCCCCACGGACGTGGTGCTGAACGAAGAAGGTTTTGTCGAACTGGATGAAGCCAACGGCGCGTTCTTCGCCGCCGGCTGCTCGGCTGACGCACTCGATGTGAACCGGGCGGTACAGAGCGCGACGGCCAGTGCCTTGCGCGCCATCCAGGTAGTGAACAAAGTTGCTCGAGCGGAGGGTTAGACCGTGGCTGATACGAAAATCGGTGCCTATATCTGTAAGGGTTGCGGCCTGGGCGAACGCCTGGACTGCGACGACCTCGCCACCATTGCCAAACGCGACGGCAAGGCGCAAGTCGTGCAGCAGCACGACTTCCTGTGCTCTGAAGACGGCGTGAAGATGATCCAGAGCGACATCGATAACGAAGGTGTCAACCGGGTGGTCATCGCGGCCTGCTCGCGGCGCGCCAAGAACGAAGCCTTCAACTTCGAGAACGTCACCATTGCCCGCGCCAACCTGCGCG
>CBDTYI010000312.1:0-3472 GCA_965364565.1 uncultured Gammaproteobacteria bacterium
TCCAGGTTGGCTTCGCACAGCACCGAGCGCATGTTGTCGATCAGTTCCAGCAGCGCTTCGTTGCGCACCCGATAATAGATACGGTTACCTTCCTTGCGCGATATCAGGATGCGCTTGTTGCGCAGCTGATCCAGATGCTGCGACATGTTGCTCTGCGTGGTGCCGGTGCTGCTGGCCAGGTCCCCGACCGTCATTTCGTCCGCGCCCAGGGTGCACAGGATCCGCCAGCGCAGCGGGTGTCCCATGGCTTTCAGGGCATCGGCCGTCAATACGGCGTCTTCCGGTGAAACCGGTTCCTGCTCTTCTTCACTCATGCCTTATTCCATCAACTTGCATCGCTGTTCTCCTGCTCGGGCCGGTAACCGGTCATGTCCTTGGCGATACACAGTATATCGGTGATGGCCCCCTGTGGGTCGGTCATGGCGGTGCGTGAAAACAGAATCGGCACGCGCCGCCCGTCGCTGGCGATGAAGCGCGCCTCGATTCTGCTCAGCGAACCGGTGCGTATCAGCGCCTCCAGCCAGGTACCGAAGAAAGCACGCGCCTGATCCTGCTCGGATTCCTCGAATACGTCGCCAATCGGCATGCCGATCAGCTCATCCTCACTGTAACCCAGCATCCGACAGGTGGCCGGATTCACCCATTTTATGGCGCCGCCGGGTTCCAGCACCAACAGCGCTTCGCCCATATTGGCGATGATACCCTGCAGGTACTGATTGGTGGCGCGCAGTTCCTCGGTGCGCGCCGCGACCTGTTGTTCCAGCGCGCGGTTGAGGTCGCGCTCCTTTTCGATCAAGCGAAAATAGGTGCTGATCTTGTTGATCAACTGGTTGTCATCAATGGGCTTCGTCAGGTAGTCCACCGCGCCCACTGCGTAGCCTTTTTGCTGGAATTCCTCGCTCTTGAAGGCGGCCGTGAGAAAGATAATCGGGATGTCGCGGGTCTTGCGCCGTATCTTGAGCATCGACGCGGTCTGGAAACCGTCCAGGTCCGGCATCTGCACATCCAGCAGAATGAGATCGATGTCTCCGTGCTGCAGGGCGATATCGATCGCCTGCTGGCCGGAAGTCGCTTCCAGCACTTCGACGTCCATGTGTTGCTGGATCAGTGAGCGTAGTGTGAACAGGTTGCTCGGGCGGTCATCCACTGCCAGCAGCCTGAAATCCCGGTAGCGTTTCATGTCTGTTGCCGTGCTGTGTCTGTGGCCTGTGTACGGCTGGCGTGGCTGACGAGATAACGGTCGAGAATTGATTTCAGCTGTGCCGGATCCACCGGTTTGCTGATGAACTCGTCGGCGCCGCAGGCCAGTGCCCGGTTGCGGTCATCGGCGGCCGCGCGTGCGCTGAGCGCGACCACCGGCAGCGCCGGCAGACGCTGGTCGGCGCGTATCCTCTGTGTGGTTTCAAAGCCGTCCAGCACCGGCATCATGAGGTCCATCAGAATCAGATCGAAGCTGCTGTCCTCGTGCAGCGTTTCCAACGCCTCGCGGCCGTCTCCGGCAGCCGCAACCTCGATGTTCCAGTTCTCCAGCAGCGGCGTCAGGGCCAGCAGGTTGCGCAGGTCGTCGTCCACGACCAGAATGCGGGCCCCGGCGTAGTCGGCCTGCGGAATATCGATGCGCGCCGTGGGCTGCTCGCCGCCGGACTCACGCTCGGGCTGCACGGCCAGCGGTGCCGCGGCCGTCTCCGGCGCCGCCAGCGGCAGCAGCAGTGTGAATGTCGAACCTGCGCCGGGGCCGCTTTGCAGCTCGATGCGCCCGCCGATCAGGCGGGCGAGCTCGCGGCTGATGGTCAGACCCAGTCCGGTGCCCCCGTAACGCCGGCTGGTGGAGCCGTCCACCTGCTTGAACGCCTCGAACACCAGCGCCTGTTTGTCTTCGGCTATCCCGATGCCCGAGTCGGTTACGCTGATGCCTGCCGGGCGGTCGCTGCCATCCGGTCCGCGGTTGCGCGCCAATGCGATCGTGACCCGGCCGCGCTCGGTAAATTTCAAGGCGTTGGAAAGGAAGTTTACCAGTATCTGGCGCAGCTTCTCATGGTCGGTCACCAGCGTCGCGGGGGCATCCGGCTCGATGCGTATCTCCAGCTGCAGGCCTTTCTCCACGAACTGCGGACGCATGAGTTCCAGCAGGTGGTCCAGCAGGTCACGCAGTTTCACCGGTTTGGTGTGCAGCGATATTTTGCCGGCCTCGATGCGGGACAAGTCCAGGATGGTGTCGATCAGCGTGCGCAGGTCATTGCCGGCGTCGTGGATCACCCGCGCCTGGCGGACAGACTCTTCGGGCAATCCGCTGCCGCTGTTGGCCAGCATCTTGGACAGCAACAGGATAGAGTTCAGCGGCGTGCGCAGCTCGTGACTGACGTTGGCCAGGAACTCCGACTTGTAGCGATTAGACTCTTCCAGTTCCCGGGCGTGCGAGCGCAGCGCGCTGGCGTCCTGGGCGTGTTTCTGCGCCAGGCGTGTCAATTTCTCGCCCAGGTTGCGCAATTCCTCCGGGCGCTTCCAGAAAAATCTGACCGGCTGATCCTGTTCCAGTACCCGGGCGATGCCGCCGGTTAGTTCCCGGCTGACGCGTTCACTGCGCAGCGCAAGGATACGTGCCACGACGAACACCACCAGCAGCAGGCCGGTGACGATGCCGGTCACGCGCAGTTCCAGGGCGCTGCGGAATTCGGCAATCGGCGACGGATCGACGCTGCGGCCCACCCACAGCGGGCCGGAACCTTCGATCATGAACAGGGGCAGCCAGAAGATCTGCTGGCCGCTATCCTCCCACAGCGCCAGTTCGCCCTTGGTGAAAATGTCCTGCAGCCCGGGGAAGTCCCGAAATGCGGTGGACTGCGGCGGCGAGTCTTTGTCGGTGGGCAGGTACTCGCCATCGTTCAATGCCCAGTGCAAGCGGTTGTAAACGTGGGCCAGGCCGCCGACGTCGAGGTTGAAAATGACGGCGCCCTGCAGCTCGGGCGCGCCGCTTTCGCCGGTCGCCGCAAACAACGGACTGATGAAACTCAGGGTCATGAAGCGCTGCGGATCCGAATCGATGATGTCCCGGTTGAAGCTGATGGGGCTGGTGAGGACCACGCCCGGGCGGACCGTGAGGCCGGCGGCTACGAAATCGGCGCCGGGCAGATCGGCTGCGTGCCGGCGGCTGCTCAGTACGCCGGTCTCTCTGTCACGTTCCAGGGAATAGACAACATCACCGTTCTTGTCCAGGAAGGTGACCTGGATGATGTCGGGCTGGTCGAACAGCACCCGGTTGGCCCAGTCGGTATATGCCTGCCGGCGTTGCGCCAGTGTGTCGTCTGCTGTCTCGCCGTCCTTGCCCGGCGCTATACCGGGTTCGGGCAGTTTCGCAAACAGGCGCACCATTTCCTGGCGCCGCGTGATGTGCTGGTCCAGATCACGGAAATCGGCGCGCAGTTTCTGCAGATAGGCCTTGTGATAGAACAGCTCGAGCCGATCCAGCACCAGC